>NZ_LQYX01000084.1:4152-87629 GCF_001587475.1 Geobacillus sp. B4113_201601 | reverse complement strand
ACACCCCTGCATCATACCAAGAGGGCTTTTTTTGATCAAGTCCCCGGAAAAGCTCCTAACGGGAATGCTCCTTTAATCAGACGTTACTCCAAGTATAATAAGAGAAACACAGGACGATCTATAAAATTGCAGTCATTCGATTGATTCTTAAAAGAAAAAAATCGTTCTCAAAACAAATCATTTTGAATAGAGATTGAAAATATGGTTATTACTTGCTCCTACATTTCCAGCCTGAACAATGCAGAAAAAAGCATTTTTTCATTGGCATGATTTTCTGGATGTACTCGCCCAAAATCCCCCTTCTTTTCCAACCTTGAAATGAAACGATCCTCTCTATGTATCGAAAAAGTGAAGCACCGGTAAGACATCGTCCACAAACCCGCACGTCTCAAACGAAAAAATAATAATTGAATATAAAAACAAAATATCGTATATTTATAAAAAGAATCTATGATCATACGATAGCGAGGGAGCCCGATGCACATTAGTCATGCCGTCACGAGCGATGTAAAAGACATCCATGCGTTAATTCAACACTTTGCGGAAAAGGGATTGGTGTTGCCCCGCTCGTTATTATCGATCTATCAGCACTTGCAATGCATGTATGTGGCCAAGGAGAATGATCAAATCGTCGGCACAGCGGGGCTGCATATCTTGGGGCACGATCTCGGGGAAGTCCGTTCGTTAGTCATATCCCCTGATCATATGGGAAAAGGAATCGGCCGCATGCTCGTTGACCATATTACGAACGAAGCCATCCGACTCGGAGTGAAGCGATTAATCTCCTTCACATACCAAATCGAGTTTTTTCAAAAATGCGGATTTGAAATTGCGGAAAAAGCAACGCTGCCTGAAAAAGTATGGATCGACTGTGTCAATTGCCCGAAACTCGACTGTTGCGATGAAACGGCCATGATTAAATACCTTTGATCCTTCTCCCGCCTGCGCAACCGCGGAGAGGTGGGAGATTTTTCTTTCGAAATCCCCGCCCTAGCAGGCGGTGAATGGAATTGCCTCCTCACAAACAATCCTCCCTGCAGGCGGCGCAGGGAGAACATCGATGATGAGGACGCCGATTCCTCGTTTCCCTCCCACTCATGTTGAGAAGCAAAGCCCTTCTCGCTTGAGAGGGTGAAACAACCGCTGATCGATCTCCTTTGTTCAATCATTCCCGTTTTCGCTTTTAAATCAATAATAGCAGATTACTTTCCTAGCTGTTCGAGCGTGTCGAGGAGTGAACGTCTTGCAAAATGCAGCCAATCACCTTTTCAAGCGAAGGTCGTTGGTTCTGGAAAAAAACAAAGATCACCTTGTTACGATTCGTTTTTCAACACTTGTTTTCATTGCTGAAGGAGCTCTTGCACCATACTCTTTAACTAAAGAACGTTCACGTCCATACTTCCATGTATATAGGTTAAAAGCTCATAAATCTTCTGAAGATAAGACCGTGGTATTTATCAGGGAATGGATTTTGTATTCATCCCCTACCCGCTTTAGCAAATACTCGGATGTAAACTTTTTCTTTTTGGCTGTCCCATCATTGTAATAAATGTCGTACTCCTCTTGCGTCAATATCGTAATCCCCTCATCGCTCCATTTGCAATTGGTGACTTGAACATCAACTAGATTTTCCTTGATTCCTTCGGAAACAACATGTTGAATGTATTTTTGCAACTCTTTGAAAATCGGACCGTTTTCATCAAGATACGGTTCAATAATCGAAAAGTCTCCTTCATTGTAGGAACTTACGGCTTTGGATAAGTAATCATCCATAAACCATTTGATTGTTGAATTGTAATAGCTCTCCCCATCTTGGACAATCTTATCCCAATGCAACGCTTCTATTTCCATGTTGTTAAATTCCAAGTCAGCTTCCTCATCTGCTCCCGAAACGGTCACCTCATCGGTTTTAATACGGCCGTTTTTATTTTGGTATTCAGCGTGTAAAGTCACAGATCCATTTTCATCGATTGGACCAAACGAATCGATCTCGTGAATCGTTTTTCCAGTTGGTTTTCCATTAACAAATAATTCTGCTTCCTCGACGTTTGAAGTGATGGATATAAAAGAAGCCTCCATCTCTGCCTCATAATCTAATTCATTTTTATGAGCTTCCGAAAAATCCAAAGTAAAATTTTTTCTTATCGTTGTGTAATCAGATTGATACGTAGCTGTCATTTTGTATGTTCCTGGAAAAAATAAACCAATTTTATATTTCTCATTGGCGTCACTCAACGTCTTCTCTTTTTGATCTATTTTTACGTGCACATGATCGAGATTACAAGATACCAACAAGCGGAACGGAATCACTTCAATAGAATATTGCTGATAAATTCCAAACTTTTTTTCTCCCTTCGCTAAAATGAACAGATCGTTTCCGTTTCGGTCTGTGACGGGAGAAAACAAGTGATATCCTTCTGGATTGTGAGCCTGTTTTCCTAATTCCGCAAACATTTGGTGTACATCGGCTTCTTCATTTATATATTGTAGGAAGCGTTTGGCATTTTCCTCTGTCCACGATAGATGAGGATTATCTTTCTTCAATAGGTCAATGAACTGCTTTACATTTTGCTCTTTTACCGCTGTTTCCAACTGAAAAACGAGTCTCTCAGGGTCAGAACGATACAATAATGTAAAATGAATAACCATGATGCAACACAATAGCAATAATCCTACACCCACCAGCCAATAAAACCTCTTCTGTCGTCCCCTTTCTCGAACTGCTTTCTCTCGATTTTCTTGCTTTGCGCCGCAATGGGGACAATATGACTTGGTCGAGTCTACATTTTCACCACAATTCGCGCAACGCATTATTTCATCCCCCTCTTTTGCTTAGCGAACTGCTGCAACCATGAACCTGCAAATGTGAACAATAGAGAAAAAATAAAGCATTTGACGAGCAGTGTTAACGGCTCTATAAAGAGAGCCATTGATCGTTTCACTTCAGTTTCTCCGTTGACGCTCACAAAATAGCTAATCCCTAGCCGAGAAAACTGGCAAATAGCCACTAATCCAATACTATACAAAGCGGCAAAAACGACAATTGGTTTCCATACTAGTTCATAATTCTGACGAATACGGTATCCAACATAAAGAAAAATGGCGATTGGCAATAAGATCAGCAGCTGCATATATATTTCTTTTTCAAAAAATCCCGTATGGAAAAGCCAATCGTATACTTCTTCATAGAATCCAGTATCGTTGCTTATCGGCTTCAAATCAGAAAACAAACCGTAAGTTACAGATTGATGATCATGGAGATTATCGCGCTGAAAATGTAATACTCCCAGATGAAGCATTGCCCATAGCCACACTGCCCATTGCATGGCTAAAGCAGCATAAAACAGCTTGGATAACACAGCTCCACCTGCGATCCATTCCAATTCATCGATCTCTAAGCGGGATATACCTAAAAACACAAAAGGTAGCAGCAAAACGAATAGCAGCCCAATTCCTCGCAGCTGCCAAGCACATCCACTGTAAATGACATCGCCATAACGAACGAATTGTTTTATTTCATGAACCGTTCGTTTGTATCCCCTCGAGATCCATATCCCTGTTCCAGCAAAAAAGAAAGAAAGAAGAACCCCATTGACTAAAGTAGTCCAAAACGGATACGTTCCTGTGATATGAAACGAAATAAGACCGTGATCATTTGTATTCATTTCATAAGAAAAACTAGCAACCAGCGATAAGATAGATAAACAAGTCCCGTAAAGGGAGGAAAAGACGATAAGATGACCCATCAGTGTACGCATATTGGTTCGCCATGCTTTTGCAAGCACCACCCCCCCTACAAATAGCGCAAGGAATGGAATGATAAGAAACCTAATAAGTCCAGTTTCTACTGAACCGCCTGCTTCACCAACTTGTCTATCAACATATGCTGCTGCATTCATTTTTATTTCTGGATTTACGGCATGAGTCCAAAGCGTAAAATCAGCCATTGCCTTAATCCAGTTTAGCTTCTCAATATTAGCACGATCCAAGTAGGACAATACGTATTCCAAATCATGTCTCAAACCTGGATTAACAGCATAAAGCCAAGATGACTTCATTCCTTTGATGGCCATTGCCGATAAGAGAAAAAGCACGATAAAGCTGGTTGATACTGCTAAAAGCACTCGTTTCCAACGCAAACTTTTACATAGATCCAACAAAGAAGAAATGGACAAACCTCGATACTTTTGATTTGCTTCGTCTTCCTCTTGCATATGTCTTATATTTTCGCTTTTAGCGATATGCACTTGAAACACCGGTGATCCACAAGATGAACAATACATACAATCGCTCAGTAAGGAATATCCGCAGTAAGGGCAAAAGGTTTTTTGATTCTTTGTATAAGCAAAAGAGATTTTTTCTTTTTGTAATGCCGTGCCATCCTTATAGCAGTAATTAGCCGAAGCAGGGTTTTGAGCACCACATGTTGTGCAATACATTCCTCTACCTCCCTACGCTAACTTTATACCACAACAAATACAAAACTCAGCCGGTTGCAGGATTGGTTGTTCGCATCGTGGGCACACGACGTATTGTTCTCTTTCTTCTTCTTTCTGTTTCACCGGCTGTCCACAAGCACCACAAAAGCGATCCTCCAAAGACAACGGCTGTCTGCAATGCACACACACTTTTCCTTCTGCTCCATGTTCCATGAGTTTCTCTAATTTGTTCTTTGTTTGATACAATGTTTTATCCAATTGTATTAGCACTTCCGAAAGGCTAAGAAGATCAGGATCTTCAATTTCTCCGAGCCTAATTTTTTTATAAATGGCTTCCCCTAATTTAATGAGCACCTCCGCTCGTTTTTCAACTGTCTCTTCGATAACATTTTTGCATTTATTGATTTCTTGGGCGATTTGCAGCTTTTGTTTTCCTTGCTCAATCGATTGCTGAATTTTCGTAATTCCTCCGCTTATCTTCGTTTGCAAATCCATTTACAAACCACCTCCAAAAACATATCTTTTCGCATCTTTGAACTAGCTGGTACGGACACTTCAAAAGGGATAGGACATATGTGCATCGGCTGACCAACTGTTCAGCATGATGTCGATAACATGGCTCTGCCCTGTCTATCTGTCTATCCAAGGAGGACGAATACCGCTGAATTCCACCCATTTCTCAATAAGAGAAACCTAACACAATCAACTTTTCTGTTTTGAATGAAAATGCTGGCGATTGGGGTGCGACAGCGGCTTTTCACTAGAATTCAAGGAAAAATGCTAACATTGAGACAGTAGATTCATCGCTAAAGAGACGATGATGATTGTCATGCTCTCATTACCACCACTTTTCCCCAAAACCGACACTATCCTTCATCACTTTATATACACAAAATATGTATATAATGTTATTACAACCTCCTTTTCCTTCATTTTTCCAATCTTTTAAACATCAATAATGATAGCATAGTACCTTTGTCGTATCAATCATATTTTTGGTCGAATAGTGTAGAAAAAGCGGTTGAGATGACGAATTTTGTCTCGCTCTTTCTTTCAGTTAGTTGGTTCTACAAGTCAAGCTGTATAAAGCAGTTCGCAGTTGTTTTCTCACTTAAAACCGTCTATAATCGAAATGACGTGGCTAAAATTTTCTTGAAGCAAAGGAAGAGCAACGATGAGGGCAAAACGCAGAAAAACGAGAATGTGGCTTCGTTGGTTGATAGCTGCATTAGTTATATTGTTGATTGGAACAGGGGCATTTGCCTACTCTGTTTATCACCATATGAAACAAACGGCAAATCAAATGCACGAAGACGTCAACTGGAAATCGGAAAAACGGCAAGAGGATGTATCATTCGAGCGGAAGACACCGATTTCGATCTTGTTGATTGGTGTTGACGAGCGGAAGGGAGACCGTGGTCGTGCGGATACGCTCATCGTCATGACGGTCAATCCGAACAAACAGTCGATTGAGATGGTCAGCGTCCCGCGCGATACGAGAACAGAGATAATCGGAAAAGGGACGAAAGATAAAATCAACCATTCGTACGCCTTTGGCGGAGTCGAGATGACGATGGCGACGGTTGAGCATTTCTTGGACATCCCGATCGACTATTACATTAAAGTCAATATGGAAAGCTTCCGCGATATCGTCAATGCGGTCGGGGGAGTGACGGTGAACAACCCGTTTGCCTTTACGTACGAAGGAACGTACTTTTCCAAAGGGAAGATTACGCTCAATGGGGACGAAGCGCTGAAATATTCGCGCATGCGGTATGACGACCCGCGCGGCGATTTTGGGCGCCAAGACCGCCAGAAACAAATCATTCAAGCCATTATTGAGAAAGGGGCAAGCTTCTCGTCGCTCACGAACTATAGCGATGTGCTCACGGCGATCGGGAAGAACATCAAAACGAACTTAACGTTTGAGGAAATGAAAGAAATTCAGGCGAACTACAAAGATGCCCGTAAACAGATCAAGCAGCTGCACATCACCGGTCAAGGGACGAAAATTAACGGAATCTATTATTTAATCGTGCCGGAGAGCGAGCGGTTGGCCGTTTCCAATGAGTTAAAAGAACATCTTGAATTGAAGACGACAGCAGTAAAATAAATACACAAAACAGGGATGCCCAAAAAGAGACCATTCTCTTTGGGCACCCTTATTTTTCTCACTCGTCTTTATTGTCTTTGTCATTCGCATCCCGCCGATCCTCGACCGGGTCTTCGCGGTCCGGCACTCTGTCCCGCTCATCGTCGCCCGGTCCGTTGTTCGTGTCGTCTCCCGGCGGGAGTTGATTGTTTTGATTGTCGTTCAAATCGGTATCGCGGTTGTCCGGGATGCCGTCGTTGTCTTTGTCGTTGTCCACGTCGTCGTTTTGGTTGATGTCATCGGCCGGGTTCATGTCTCGGTCGTTGACATCGTTTTGGTTGTTTGGCGGCGGCGGGTTGTTGTTATCACGGTTCATATTGCATCCAGCTGCCAAAAAGAGGGCGACAAGGGCGCTAAACAGCCGGATCAGCACCGCTTTTTTCTTCATCCTCTCTACTCCTTTCCATCGGTTGTAGTGACCTTATGTAAGACCGGTCCTTGCTTATCTTTCCCCGAACGGATGATTTCATGCATGAAATGCGGAGGGATCCGTTTCTGCGCTACTTTTCGGTGATCTCTCGGAGGCTGGTGATTTCATCCTATATAAGTTGAAATTTTGTTTTACATCCCGCTGATTCCTCTCATATCAACTTGCACTTAGATGAAACCCGCAACGAAAAATCGGAAATTCTTTATTGAAACTTATATAGATACGGGTTTTCCATGTCATTTCTCAATTAGAAAAACCTTGTTGCATCGGCTCCGCGCGTTCTCCCATTGATGAAGGGAGCCAATGGTTTTTCACCACAGCCTTCTCGGCCAAAAACGAAGAGGATGTCCCGAACGGAACGGGACATCCTCTTTTCCCACTATATACGCAACATGTTCTTCCTATTTTGCCTATCTTGAAGACGGGCCACCTTTTCGGTCCGCGCGGGTTCCATTTAACGAGACGGTTTGTCCCCCAAAGCGAACATGAGCTCTGTTTCGCAAACGAGCTCGCCGTCGACAGTGGCGACGCCTTTGCCTTTGCCGATGGCGCCGCGGGCGCGGAGAATTTCCACTTCGAGGCGGAGCTGGTCGCCTGGTTTCACTTGCTTTTTAAACCGGCAGTTGTCGATACCGGCGAAAAAGGCGAGGCGGCCGCGGTTTTCCTCGCTTTGCAAGAGGACGACAGCACCGACTTGAGCGAGCGCTTCGACGATCAACACGCCAGGCATAACGGGGTATTCGGGGAAATGACCGGCGAAAAACGCTTCGTTGGCGCTGACGTTTTTGAGGCCGACAGCGCGTTTGCCTTCTTCCATTTCAACAATGCGGTCCACAAGCAAAAACGGGTAACGGTGTGGGATGATGGCTTGAATTTGTTGGACATCAAGCATCGGAAACGCTCCTTTCTGCTGGAATCAAGAAGGCTGGTGATGGAAGGGAGCCGTCCGCTTCCTATCATCATTTCTCCAATTGAACATGCAGCACCGTTCCTGCTTTGCCCAGTTCACTCATCGCTCACCGTTTACCAGCCTTCAAGGAGGGCGGTCTTGTCTCTATGCCCCTTTTTGGACAAAGTCAAAAATGTGCTGCCATGTCGACGGACGAAACACGTCAAGCCAGTGCCCGTCGCCGATGACGCTGTAGCCGACAGCCACTCCCACCGCTAGGCAGATGACCATCAGTGCGATGACCATGATCAGCCGCAGCAGCACTGAAACGAACCGGGCGCGCGCAAAATGGCGCGTTTCCGGCGTTGTTTCCGCCTCAGACGGCGGGGAGGTTTTCGTCACCGGCGGCCGTTCTTGCAAGGCCGCGGCGCTCCCGTCGGTCGAAAACGCGGCCAAGCGCGCTTTCCTTCGCTGTTTTCGCCGTTCGCTGCGAGAAAGCGGCTCGTTTTTCGTTTCGTTGCCCATGTTCATCTCTCCTTAAGAGGAGCGCACGTTGTTAATGAGCCCGAGCATTTGTTCGGAAATGGAAATGGCGCGGGCGTTGAGCTGATAGGCACGGCTCGTTGTCATCAGGCCGACGAGTTCCTCGCCAAGATCGACGTTCGCTTGTTCGAGCGCGCCTTGCTTGATGCGGATTTGGTTGCGCAAACCGCCGTTCAACTCTTCACTGGCGCCTGGGACGGCAGGCAGAGTGAAGACGTTGTCGCCTTGGGCCTCAAGAAGCTGCGGGCGGCGAATCGCCGTGACACCCAAGTTGACGCGGGCGACGGCCGCTCCATTGGCGTCGATGGCGGTCAACGTTCCCGTCGGTGACAGCTGCACGTCATGCGTATTCGCTGGCAGCACGATCGGTGCGTTCGTTTCATCAAGCACGAACAGGCCGTCGCTTGTCGTTAACGCGAGCTGGCCGTTCATCGGCGTCAGCGAAAAATTGCCGGCGCGCGTGTAGCCGATCGCAGCCGCGCCGCTGCCGTCGACGGTGCGGACGCGAAACCATTGGTTAGTCGCGGTGAAAGCGAAATCGAGGGCGCGGCCCGTCTCGACAAGCGGCCCTTGCGCAGTGACGAGCATCGTCGAAGCGAGTCCAGCCCCGTTTCCGTAGCGCACCCCCGTCGGCGTTTGCCGGGGCGCTTCGTCGTTCGGCAGGCGGTCGACTTGCTGGGCCAGCAGCTCAGCGAAGCTCGCTTCGCGCCGTTGAAAGCCGACGGTGTTGCTGTTGGCGATGTTATGGCTGATCGTATCAAGCCGCTGCTGCAACGCGTTCATCGTATTAGCGGCGGTGAACATCGAGCGGAGCACAGGCTTGTCCCCCTTTCATCATTTTAGGCGGCCGACTTCGTTGACGGCCTTGTCCAAACTGCGGTCGTACGCTTGCACGATTTTTTGGTTCGCTTCAAAGGCGCGGTAGGCGGCGAGCAAGTCGGTCATCGTCCGCTCGACGTCGACGTTCGACCGCTCAATGAAGCGCTGCTTTACGGTATACGTCACATTGCCCGGCGCCGGCGGCAGCGGACCTCCGGTGCTGCGGAAGAACCCGTTTCCTTCCTTCACTAAGGTGTTCGGATTGGCGGCAAACGCGACACCAAGACGAGCGGTTGCCCCTGTTTCGTCGATGATCGTTCCATCGTCACGGACGGAAAACTGTTCGCTTGACAGAGGGATGCGCTCACCGCTCGCATCAAGCACATACCAGCCGTTTTGGGTCGTCAAATAGCCGTCCGGGCTCAACGTGAAATGCCCGTTTCTTGTGTAACGGATCTCGCCTTGATCGTTTTCAACGGCAAAAAACAGCGCGCCGCGCTCCCCGCTCGTTGGATCGACCGGAACTTGTCCATCTATTAAGGCGACATCGGTCGAAAGCCCGGTTTCTTTGATATCCCCTTGGCGAAAGTTCGGAATCAGTTCTTGCATATAAACGCTGGTATTGAGCGGGCCGATCACGGTTTGGGTCGGAATGGCGCGCGGGGGATTGGCTGGAACCGAACGATCGGCAAGCCGGCTCATCAATAGCTCCGGAAACGCCCTCATCGCTCCAACGTCCGCTTTATACCCCGGCGTTTCGACGTTCGCCAAATTGTTCGTCAGCCAATCGACGCGGCGCTGTTGCGCGAGCATGCCGCTGGCGGCTGTATACAGTCCTCTCAACATGGCCATCACCTCGCTTGTCCTCATTTTTGGCCTTCGTTCGTCGCAACGTTCGGACGCCGTAGCCTTATTTTGTCGCTTTTCATCATTCGCTGGCCCTTCGCGCTCATTGGGCGACCTAAGAGACCGGTGATGCAATCGTGCATACCGCTTCCTGTCATTGTTTCTCAAATAGAAAAGCTTTGTCGCATCAGGATCGTCTTTCAAACGCTCCCCCATTGCTCAAAAGAAACAACCGTTTTTCACCAGCTCTCTAGAAGGCTGGGGATTTAGTGCAAAATACTACTGATTCCATCCGTTTCTCAATTAGAGAAGCCTTGCAAAATCAAGTTTCTTTTCTGAATGAACATGCCGCCGATTCGTGTGTGACAGCGATTTTTCACCAGCTCTCTAGGAGGTTGGGGATTTCATCCTAGATACGGGTTTTCCATTTTATTTCTCAATTAGAAAAACCTTGTTGAATCGGCCCCACGCGTTCTCCCATTGATGAAGGGACTCAGCCGTTTTTCACCGGTTTTCTAAGCCATCTCGGTTCGCGGCCTCAACCGAAAAGGCCGACAACCTTCCGCAAGGCAAAAGAAGCTGCGCGGTCTTGGCGGCGCAGACAACGGCCCTTTTTCTTTATTATAGATGGGCAAAAGCGGCCGCCGCATCCCCCGCCTTTCCTTTTTTCGCGCATCTTCTGTCCGCCCGTGGGGCGCTGGCGATGAATCAACCGTTAAAGAAGCTGCGTTTTCGGCGCGCGGTCGATGTTCTCGAGCATCAATCCGGTGCCAAGAGCGACGCAGTCCATCGGATTCTCGGCGACAAACACCGGGAGCTTCAGCTCTTCTGACAGCAGCAAATCAATGCCATGAAGCAAGGCGCCGCCCCCCGTCAAGATGACGCCGCGATCGATAATGTCCGCCGACAGCTCTGGCGGCGTGCGCTCAAGCACGCTTTTGGCCGCTTGGACAATCAATGACACCGGTTCGCGGAGAGCGCGTTCGATTTCATCGGAACGGATCGTAATCGTGCGCGGCAGCCCGGTGACAAGATCGCGGCCGCGGACGTCGATTTCCTCGGCCCGTGCGCCTGGGAATACCGTTGCCACTTTGATTTTGATTTCTTCGGCCGTTCGCTCCCCAATGAGCAGTTTATATTCACGCTTGATATAGTTTAAAATTTCCATATCAAACTTGTCCCCGGCCATCTTAATGGAAGAGGCGGTGACAATGTCTCCCATCGAGAGAACTGCGACATCGGTCGTGCCACCGCCAATATCGACGACCATGTTTCCGCACGGCTGAAAAATGTCCATTCCGGCGCCAATGGCAGCGACTTTCGGCTCTTCCTCCAAGTACACTTTTTTGCCGCCGCTTTTTTCCGCCGCTTCTTTGATCGCTTTCCGCTCGACGGATGTCGTGTTCGTCGGGCAACAAATCAAAATGCGCGGTTTGGCGAAAAAGCCTTTGAGGTCGAGCTTGCTTAAAAAGTGCCTAAGCATCGCTTCGGTAATGTCAAAATCGGCAATGACGCCGTCTTTGAGCGGCCGAATGGCAACAATATTCCCAGGAGTACGTCCGACCATTCGTCGTGCTTCTTCGCCGACTGCCAGCACCTTGTTTGTATTTTTGTCGATCGCCACGACGGACGGCTCATTGAGCACGATGCCTTTGCCTTTGACGAAAATGAGGACGTTCGCCGTGCCTAGGTCAATCCCGATATCTCGTGAAAACATACCTTGCCCTCCTTGCCTCTGCCCTAAAAAATCATTCCTAATAGGTTATTTTACCATATGGCGACCGCAAACGGCAGATGGCAAGGAAAAAAGTCAGTTATTTTTTACCGCCTGTTTTTTATACTTTTTCTTTGTCGCTTCACCGCCGCGCAAATGGCGGATCGATTTATGGTAATCGAGAATTTGTTTGACTTCTTGGGCCAGCTCCGGGTTGATTTCCGGCAGCCGCTCGGTCAAGTCTTTATGAACGGTGCTTTTGGACACGCCAAATTCCTTCGCGATGACGCGAACGGTTTTCCTCGTCTCCACGATATACTTGCCAATCTTGATCGTACGCTCTTTGATGTAATCGTGCACACCACTCGCCCTCCCTAAGTTGGATGTGAGAAGTGAGAAGTGTGAAATGAGACTCGTCTTGCCTATGATGAGCGCCGCTTTCGTTGGATGTCTCGGAAGCGTCTTCGCCGCGTCGCTTGCCGGTTGTGAACGATCCCCACCTCAACCACTCTCATTGCTGTTCAATTTGTAACATTTTATTAGACAAATCGGGCATATATACCAGAAACATCAAGGCGGACAACGGTTTTTTTCACAATTTTTTACGGTTTGTAACGAACGGAAAATGGGAAACGACTATATTGTAAAAGAGGTGAAAAGGAGGCACCGACATGGGCAAAAGAAAAGTGATCGGCATCGTTGCGGCATTAGCAGGGATGACGGCAGCGAACGCACTGCTCGTGCATGTTAATGCCGACGATCGGCCGCAGGCAAAAAACCACATTCTTGGCCCCGCCCCAGCAGGCAAACCGGGATCCGCAGGCGGGAAAGGCATCATCGCTGGGACGTTGGAGCCGTCATTGACATATAAGAAGAAAGACGGCGTCTATGTGTTTACCTTCACAGTGAAAAACCAAACCGAGCGCGTGCAAACCGTAACATTCACGAGCGGAAAAAAATACGACTACATTTTGTACTGCGATGGCAAAAAGGTGAAGCAGTTCAGCGAAGGAAAGATGTTTACGCAAATTTACGAGCAGCGGACGTTAAAACAAGGACAAGAACTGTCCTTTCAGGAAACGTTCCGCCACCTAAAACCTGGAACATACACACTTGAGTGGTGGCTCGCCGACAAAAACTGGCCGAACGCCCGGGCGAAGGTGACGTTTACAATCAAATAAAAAACGAGCGAAAGAGGGAGCGAAGGAGCGGAATCCCCTCTTTCGCCGCTACATATGTGAGTTTCACCAAGCGGCGACCGCTCCATCCGTGCGCGGCTCCGTCCCGGCAGCGAGCACGCCGGTGTCAGGATCGCGCCAAATGATTTGCCCGCGCCCGAACGGGCCGCCGTCAAGCGCCACGCGGATGTCATGCCCTTTGCGAGCGAGCGCTTCGGCGATATGACGCGGGAAGTGCGGCTCGACGAGCACGGTTTTCCCTTCTAGCCACTGCCAACGCGGCGCATCGAGCGCCGCTTGCGGATTCAGCGCGAAATCGACCGTGTTCATGATCACTTGCATATGCCCTTGCGGCTGCATGAATCCGCCCATGACGCCAAACGGGCCGATCGGTGTGCCGCCTTTCGTCAAAAAGCCGGGGATGATCGTATGGTACGGCTTTTTCCTTGGAGCGAGCCCGTTCGGATGGCCGTCATCAAAGGCGAAGTTATGGCCGCGGTTGTGCAAGGCGATGCCCGTGCCCGGGATGACGAGGCCGGATCCGAAGCCCATGTAATTGCTTTGAATATAGGACACCATATTCCCTTCACCGTCAGCGGCAGCCAAATAGACCGTTCCGCCTTTTGGCGGCGTTCCCGGCTCTGGCATGAGCGCCTCCTTGCCGATTTGCGCCCGGCGCATCGCAGCAAACGATTCCGATAACAGCTCGTCTAGACTGTAGTCCATATAGCGGCGGTCGGCGATGTACGCCTTCCCGTCGGCAAAGGCCAGCTTCATCGCCTCAATTTGCCGGTGGTGCGTCTTGACATCCGGCATGCTTGGGACGTCAAAGCCGTTCATGATGTTGAGCGCCATCAACGCGACAAGCCCTTGGCCGTTCGGCGGGATTTCCCATACGTCATAGCCGCGGTAGGAAACGGAAATCGGCTCAACCCATTCCGGTTCATACTCGGCGAGATCCTCGAGCGTCAAAAAGCCGTCGTATTGCTTCGAAAAGGCGGCGATTTTTTCCGCCAGCTCGCCGCGGTAAAAGCTTTCCGCTTCCGTTTCCGCGATCGAGCGAAGCGTCGCCGCATGAGCAGGCGACGCCCACACTTCCCCGATCTTTGGCGCGCGGCCGCCCGGCGCAAACGTCGCGAACCACGAAGCGAACTCCGGCCCGCGAAGCGCCTCTTTGTATGTACGAAACGCCGCGGCCCAGCACTTTCCGAGCACAGGTGATACCGGGTAGCCGTTTTCCGCATAAGCGATCGCCGGCGCGAGCGTGTCGGCAAGCGGCAGGCAGCCGAAGCGCTTCGACAGCGCCGCCCATGCCGCCGGCGCCCCCGGCACCGTCACCGGGGCGAAACCGTATGTTGGCATCTCCGTATAGCCGCGCTCTTTCAACGCTTCAATCGAGATCGCGTTCGGCGCATAGCCGCTCGCGTTTAAGCCGTACAACTTCCCGTTCGTCCACACAAGGGCGAACGCATCGCCGCCGATGCCGTTCGAGGTCGGCTCGACGACCGTTAAGCAAGCGGCCGCAGCCACCGCCGCATCGATGGCGTTGCCGCCTTTTTTCAGCACCTCAAGCCCCGCTTGCGCCGCGAGCGGCTGCGATGTCGCCACAACACCGTTTTTGGCGAACACCGTCATCCGCTGCGATGGGTGTGGGTGGTATAAGTAGTCCATGGCCGCGCTCCCCTTTCTTTTGTTCAGGAAATAGAGTCAATAGTATGAATTTTCCTTTTGTTTTATTTTAAAAGAAAAAGGGTGGTGATTTCTAGTCATATTATGTAAAAAAAGGAATATCGAAAAAAATAATTCTTGCAGCTTTAACTCCACCCACCCCGGAAAGCGATGCACGGCTCGAGACGGAAAAGTTCCATGGACAGCGCGGCCTGCCGTCCACCCGGGGATGGTCCCGCCTTTTCACGCAAAAGATCCATGGGCAATTTTTGCCCTCCACCCGGGGATGAAAAGGGCCGCTTCAAGCGCGCGTTTTTAAGAAAAAGTTCCATGGACAATGCGTCCTGCCTTCCACCCGAGGATGGTCCTGCCTTTTCACGCAAAAGATCCATGGGCAACGTTTTGCCCTCCACTTGGGGATGAAAATCCGCACCAGCTCGGCATGTTCACGAAAAAGACCTGTCCGCTTGCTGGCAAACGGACAGGCCTTTTCGCTTTCGCTGTCAGACGCCGTGGCCGGTTACGCTCTGGCCATGCCAATGGAGGCGTCTGGCGTTTTGTAAGAGGAAGCGTCCTCATTTTGTTCGGAATGATCGTCGCTTGGCGCCGTGGTGTTGTCATCAGCCGGTGTTTGTTCGGTTTCGGTCGGCGCTGTTTCATCGCTTGGCATCAATTGCTTTTCTTTGTTGGTGGCGGCGCGGTCATCACCGGCGTGATCTTTCGCTTGATCAGTCAAAGCGGTTAACGGTTTGTCAATGTATTCGATCGGATTGACGGGTTTGCCGTCTTTGCGGATTTCAAAATGAACGTGAATGCCGGCTTCCTTGTTGAACTCGCTTTGCCCTGCCTTGCCGATCACTTCGCCTTGTTTCACCGTATCGCCGGCTTCCACTTTCACATCAGCGAGCGATTGATAGACGGTCGTGACCCCTTGTTCATGATTGATTTCGACAACATAGCCTAAAATCGGGTCTTTTTCCGCTTTCGCCACCGTGCCGCTCAGCGCAGCGGTCACGTCAAACGTTTTGCCGTCTTGGCGCGCCAAGTCGATGCCTTGGTTCGGGTGGTACGTATGATCATAAAAGACAAGGGCTGCTTCCTGTTCTTGTTCCGATGCGTCGTCATCATAGAACGGCGTTTTTACTTGCACCGCGTTCGGATCGAGCACAGGCATGGCGATGTTCTCTACCGTCTCATTGACCGGGACCGCCGGGTTTTCTTGCTGAGCGGCGCCGTTTTCGGCGACGTTGTCTTTGCCTGTATTCTCATCTTTGCCCAGTTGGAACCAAAGCGCGCCAGCGACAATCAATGCGGCCGATGATAAATAAATCGCCGGAAATACCCAACGTTTGCGGAACAGACGCTTCAGCGACGATTGTTTTTGTTCCTCTCTCATGTTCATCACCTCAGCAACCATTTTGAACAGAAAGAGGAAAAGATATACACGCCGAAAGCAATTTTTTGCTTATTTTTTGACATTCCTGCTGGTTTTATGCAAAAAAACAGGGCGTTCGCCCCGTTTTCATTTTTTCGCAGTCAGTTTGTTCAAAAACGCCGTGGCTGATGAAATATGAACGCCGCGGTAATAATGTTTGACGATGTCGGCGTACGTTTTCCCTTCTTTCGCCATAAAATTGGCCCCGTATTGGCTCATGCCGACGCCGTGGCCATAGCCTTTGGTCGTAATGACAATGTCATCGCCTTGGCGCACCCAAGTAAAATCGGCTGACGCTAAGCCGAGCCGTTCCCGCACTTCACGGCCGGTGAACGTTTTGCCGCCGATGTTCACCTCACCGACGCGGCGGCCAGGGGTGCGGGAGAGGATGACGCCGACCGATCCGTTCTGGGAAAGCGTGACGCCAAGCCGGCGTTCAAATTCGGCCACCGACATCCATTTGCGCTGGTAAAACTTTGGGGATTGACGATCCCATGGGCTGGCCACGCTTTTTAAATACGGAAACTCATTTTTCCAGTAGGCTTCGGAGTTTTCCGTATAGCCGTTGCTTGTCGAAAAGAAAAGCGCTTCAATCGGCTGATTGTTGTACGTTATAATTTGTCCGCGCGTTTCCAACACCGCTTTCGTCACTTTTTTGATTTTCCAGTCATAATCGCTTCCCCATAACTTGCGCAGCTCGTCATCGCTGTAATACACTTGGTGGGCCACCGTATCGGTCACGTTCGCCCCTTCCGGCAGGCGAAACGGTTGGTTGGCAAGCAATTGCTTGACGATGTATGTTCTTGCTGTCAACGCTTGCGCTTTTAACGCTTCCAATTCAAATTCCGCCGGCATTTCTGCCGCAACGACGCCGATGACATATTGTTCAAGAGGAATTTTTTCGACGCGTTGTTCCTTGCTTCGGTAGACCGCCACTTCGACGGACGGTCCTTCGGCTGCCTGTGATCGCTGCGTTTGATTTTGCTTGTGCAGTTGTTCGGCCAACTTTGCCACCTTCCCATCGTAAAATGGCAAAACGAGCGCCGCTGGAATAACAAGGATGGCGACAAACAGGCATAGTGCGAGTGCGAATACTGGTTTTAATCGTTTGACCATAGCCGAGCCCCCAATATGCATTTTTCAAGCACCAGCGGACATCTTCCATCAATGCCTGCTTTGGCTTCAGTTCGTTACTATAGTTATGGGCTCGGACAAGTATATATGACTGTTTTCTTTATTATAAAGGCCGGTGATTTCGCCGCTCGTTCCGCTTCCCGGCGTCATTTCCTAAATAGAGAAATCTTGCCACACCGATGACTCTTTTGACACGCTCACCCATCATTTCGTGAAAATCGCCGTTTTTCCCCTCGGTCACAAAAAACGGCCGCTCCCTGCCTTGAGGCAGTTCACCGCCGTTTTTCGCTCTTTATCTGTTCCATTCCACCGCTTGGATTTCACTAGGCGATTCGGTTTCTTCATGGACGCGTTCAATGTCAGCCCCGAGCGCGGCCAACTTTTCATGGAAACGAACATAGCCGCGGTCAAGATGACGAAGCTCCGTCACGCGCGTATAGCCGTCCGCCGCCAGACCTGCCAAAATCAGCGCGGCAGCCGCGCGCAAATCGGTCGCCGCCACCTCGGCGCCTTGGAGCTGACACGGGCCATTAATAATGACGGAACGCCCTTCGATTTTAATATCGGCGTTCATGCGGCGGAATTCTTCGACATGCATAAAGCGATTTTCAAACACCGTCTCGGTGATCATGCTTGTGCCTTCCGCTTTCAACAAGAGAGCCATCATTTGCGACTGCATGTCAGTCGGAAATCCAGGATACGGCATCGTTTTCATATCGACGGCTTTCAACTTTTCCGGGCCGATGACGCGCACCCCATTTTCCTCTTCAATGACCGTTACACCCATCTCTTCCAGCTTGGCGATCAGCGAACCTAAATGTTCCGGAACCGCCCCTTGCACGAGAACGTTGCCGCCGGTGATCGCTGCCGCCACCATGAAGGTGCCCGCTTCGATGCGATCCGGAATCACGGTATGCGTCGTGCCGACAAGCTCATCGACCCCTTCGATGCGGATCGTGCCGGTGCCGGCGCCGCGAACTTTGGCGCCCATGGCGTTCAAAAAGTTGGCCAAATCGACGATTTCCGGCTCTTTGGCGCAGTTTTCGATCACCGTTGTCCCTTCCGCCAGCACGGCGGCCATCATAATATTTTCCGTGGCCCCGACGCTTGGGAAGTCCAAATAAATTTTGGCGCCGCGAAGACGGCCGTTCACTTCGGCATCGATAAAGCCGTTGCCGACTTTCACCGAGGCGCCCATCGCTTCAAACCCTTTCAAATGCTGGTCGATCGGGCGCGACCCGATGGCGCAGCCGCCCGGCAGCGCGACGCGGGCGCGGCCGTTGCGCGCCAGCAGCGGCCCCATCACCAACACCGAAGCCCGCATTTTTCGGACATATTCAAACGGCGCTTCCACCGTCAATGGGCCGGTGGCATCCACCGTGATGACATCGCCGGCGATGTGAACGTCGGCGCCTAAATAGCGAAGCACTTCACTGATTGTATATACATCGGAAAGAGCAGGCACATCATGGATCGTACTTGTTCCTTTCGTGGCCAATAAGGTGGCAGCGATGACGGGCAAAACGGCATTTTTTGCGCCTTCGACTTTGACGGTGCCGCTCAACCGGTTTCCGCCACGGACGATGATCTTTTCCAAGGTATTCCCCTCCGCGTCCAATTTCTCTATATTAGTATTCAATGGTAATGATTGGGGTTCCAACAACGACGCGCGTCTTGCCACCCAATCTTTCTCTCATGGCGAGTTGCAGGTTGATGCTTTGATGATTGGCGGCCGGGAGAACGTTCTTCCACTGCCCAGTATATGCAGACAGGGAAACGAGTGACTCTTCCTTCAACCACTCGACCGGCGTCGCTTGCAAATCATGAAGCAGTTGAGAGGCTTGATCAAACAAACCACCTTTCATATTACCACTGAACTCGCCTTCCATACAAGCAAAAAATGTAGGATTATTCACAAATAGTTCACTCGTCTTTGTTTGAATGCGCTGCGCTGCTTCTTTCCACCTAGCTTCGCTCCACGCGGAGCCGGCCGCTTCATAGAGGAGATACGTTTGCGGTCCTCCGTTTGTGACGGTCATCACGAGCTGAATTTGTTCGCGAAAGAAAGGACGTTCATTGATGCCGATCGCTTTTGGTCCATGGCTTGTCCTCACCAATGACCAGCGAAACGAACGGTTTTGCCGTTTCAGCTCCGCCATTTTTTTGAAAAAGTCCGCATCATTTTCAACATCGTGGGCATACTCTCTTGTGTACACGACCCAGCGGTCAAGCGAAGCACCATGCCGCTTCAGCGTCTGAGCAATCGTTTCGAGCGGCTTCGACCACTCGTCCCCTCGTGCGCCTTCTGTCCGATTTTGCCATCCGGCCCAAACCAAGCCCGTCAGCACAAGCGCGGCCAGCCATGCCGTCCAGCTTTTTCCCATCTTTCTCATCTCCGTTCCCTTCCTCTCCTTAGTTGTTATTGTTGCCACCAGACAAGGGAACATACGTCAAAAAAATCGACAAAAGCAGTTTTTGAAATCGTTTTCAAAAACAAACCAACGAGCAGGACGAGCTGCTCGCTGAAGTGGAAACACACCCGCGTTCGAACGCACGGCGAGACGCGGGCGGAAAGCTGGACCAACACGGTACGGGCGTCAATGGCAGCGGCCGCGTTCGAAACGGCGGATCGGCGCCGGGCGGACGGAGGTCGCCTCCCTCCTTTAATCGCGGAACAAATACGGCAAATCCGTTGACCATGTCCAATAATCAAGGAAAAAGTTCGCCACGGTCGAGCCGATGGCGATCGTCAACAAAATGTACAGCAGCCGTCCTTGGACGACGCGGTTCGGCTTCAGCAACACCTCGATGCGCACCGCCTGCAGCGTCCACCATGTCACGGCGATCAACGCTAAATGGACGATAATGGAAATGAGCGCTTGTTGGCCCATGATCGGCATCATCTCATTCACCTCTTTCCTGCACACATCGTTCGTTTCGTCTGTAGGTCGGCACAACTCTCATTCTTTTCAAATTGGCGGCAGTGGGATTACGTTTATTACTTGGGGGGCCTCCAACAACATCCTCTTTCACCAGCCGTCTAGTGGTCATACTGGCGGCAGGGAACAGCGAGAACAGGCGGGACCACGCCAAACCTCTTCCGCTTTGCTGTTGAGTTCGGTCCCCTCTCACCCGCCGTCCAACAAAAAAGAGGAGAGGCGTTCCTCTCCCCTTATTGTAACGCTACGGCAAAAAATCGCCAAAGTGATCAAACTGGGCGAGCACATTGTATGCAAGCCCCGGTGCCCAGCCGAGCGCCAGCGTCCCGAGCGCGCAAAGAACGACGGCCGCCGACAACCCGGCCGACATGCGGCCAAGCGGTGCCGAAGAGAACAGCGGACGGAAAAAAAGCTGGACGATCAAGTTGAAATAATACACATAAGAGATGACGGTCGTAATGGCCATCACCGCAGCGAGCACGTAATGGCCCGGCTCGGTGACGACAAGGCCGATGAACAAATGGAGCTTGGCGATAAATCCTGCCGTGCCCGGAATGCCAGCGAGCGATAGCAAAAACAGGCCGAGCGCCGCAGCCAACAGCGGGCGATGGCGGTACAGCCCCGTGAGCCCGTCCCAGTCGTCTGAACCCGTTTCATCGACGATATGCGACACGATGGCGAATGCCCCCATGTTCATCAACAGATACGCAAGCAAGTAAATCCAAAGCGAGTCGATCATCGCCCACGACATCGCGGCAAACCCAGCGAGCAAATAGCCAGCGTGGGCGATGCTGGAGTAAGCGAGCAGCCGCTTCAAGCTCCGCTGCCGGAGCGCCACAACGCTTCCGATGATCATCGTCAGCCCAGCGAGCACAGCGATCGCCGGCTGCATCGACAACAGCAGTGATGACGGATCCCGCCCTTCCGCCGGCGCCGCAGCAAACATCGTCACCAGCAGGCGGAGGAGAAGAACAAATCCGGCTGTTTTTGAGACAACGGCAAAAAACGCCGTCGCCGGAACGGGCGCCCCTTCGTATACGTCCGGGGCCCACATATGAAACGGAACGGCCGCCAGCTTAAACGAAACGCCAATCAGCAAAAGAAGAAAGGCCAAGGCCAGCATGTACGGCTCATTCGTCTCTTGCAGCCGGCGGGCGATTTCGTTGAGGTTCGTCGTTCCGGTCAAACCGAACACGTAGCTCATGCCAAACAGCATGACGGCGGTGGCGATGCCGCCGTTGATCACATATTTCAGCGCCGCTTCATTGGATGCCGCAACGGTTTTGCGCAAGCCGGCCAAAATGTAGGACGACACTGTCAGCAGTTCCACGCTGACAAACAAGGTAAGCAAATCGCCGCTCGATGCCGTCATCATCGCGCCAAGCAACGCAAACAGCAACAGATAGGCAAACTCGCCGCCATAACGGCTACCCTCTTTTGGATTCCATCCCGCCACGATCAGCAAGGCCAGCGCCCCGCCGGCAAGCAGCAAAAGCTTGAACGCTTTCGCAAAGCTATCGAGCCGAAACGTCCCATGCAAAATCGAAGCCGGTTCAGCCGGAATGAGCGCCGCCGTCGCCCCGAGCGCAAGCACCGCCCCGAGCGCCGCCCCCCAAGCAAGCGGACGGCGGCTTCGCTCGTCTGGCATGGCCACATCGATGAGCAACAAAACCACAGCAACGGCGAGCACAATCCATTCGGGCGTCATGAGACTCCAATCAGATTGCCATACGTCATTCATATGATCACCCTCCTAACCCGTTCATCATCGTCTCGAGCGCGGCGGCAAGCTGCCCCGCCAACAGCTGCGGATACACGCCAACCGCCACAATCAACGCGACGAGAATGAACGCCGGAACGGCTTCGTTCATCCGCAAATCGGCGACCGCCTCCCGCGGTTCGCTTTGCCCCGCCGGAGGCTGCGACCCACGGGCGCGGCCGAACGTCACGTTCAACACCGCCTTCAGCGAGTAGGCGGCGGCGAAAATCAAACCGAGCGCCCCTACCGCTGCCAAGATCGGCTTCTTTGCAAACAAGCCGAGAAACGCAGTGAATTCGCCGACAAATCCCGCCAAGCCCGGCAAGCCGAGCAAAGCGAGGGCAGCGGTGAGCAAATATCCGGAAAAGACGGGCATGGACGCCGCGAGTCCGCCTAGGCGGCGAATGTCGGTCGTTCCCCATCGATCGGCAAGCACACCGACGAGCAAAAATGACAAGGCGGCGATGAGCCCGTGGGCGATGGATTGGAAAATCGCCCCTTGAATGCCGGCCTCATTGAGCGCGCCAAGGCCGACGAGCACAACTCCCATGTGCGACACGCTCGAATAGGCGAGTACATGTTTTAACTCGTGCTGTCGAAGCGCCAACAGCGCGCCGTACAGGATGTTGACGACCCCGAGCGCGGCGATGACCCCGGCAAACGCGCGAAACTCATCGGGAAACAAGCCGATCCCAAAGCGGATCATCCCATACGCCGCGATTTTCAACAATACGCCGGCGTGAAGCATGACGACCGGCGGCGGCGCTTCGACATGGACGCGGATGAGCCAGCGATGAAGCGGAACGGCTGGCAGCTTGAAGGCAAACGCCAGCAGCAACCCGCCAAGCAGCCAGTGCCGCGCCTCTGACGTCAACGGGGCGATCAGCTGTCCTTCGGCGACCGGGTGATGCAACATGTCGTCAAGCAAAGCGAAATTCGCCGTTCCGGTGCGGGCGACAAGCACGGCGATCACGACCAGCAGCAGCGCCGACCCGAGCCCGTTGTACAGCAAATAACTGTATGCCGCCCTCTCGCGTTCAAAGCCGCCCCATTTGCCGACAAGCAAGAACATGGCGACAAGCGTCACCTCTAAGAAGAAGAAAAACCAAATGAAGTTCGCCGCGGCAAACACGCCCAACATGCCGACCTCTAGCGCAAGCAACCACATAAAATACCCTTTTTTCTCCTCGTTGACAAGCAAGGAAGCCACCGCTGCCAGCGTCCCGAGCACGGCGGTCAAGACGATAAAGAGAAGCGACAGCCCATCGATGCCAAGTTCATAGCGGATGACATACGCCGCATCGGTCAAAAATGGGAAATCGGCAAGACGAACCCAATGATGCGCTTCATCCAACCGCTCAAGAGGAAATCCGCGCACCGACTCGATGAACGCAAACAGCGAGAGCAGCAGCGGCGGCACGGTGGCGGCCGTTCCGATCCATTGGATCATGTTCGTCTCCGTTTTGCGAACCCATGCCAGCAGCCCGATGCCTAACAACGGCGAAAAGACGAGCAGCGACAAAAAGGTCATAACCAGTCCCCTCCTGTCAAGGCAAAGATGACGACCAACATCGCTAAGCCGGCCGCCGCCACCAACCCATACGTCTGGGCTTGCCCGTTTTGCCCGCGCGATCCGGCGGAAGCGATCGCGTTCACCGTGCCGGTGACAAACTGAACGAGCCCTTCCACCAAGTAACGATCGACATACCCCAACAGGCGGCTAATGGATGACACAAGCGCCACAACGGTCGACCGGTAAAGATCGTCCATGTAATAGTGGCGGCGCAACAATTCGTACCCGTACGGCGCGCGCGCGGACAACCAATCGCGCGGCACCTTCCGCGCCCCATACATGAGCCAAGCGAGGAGAATCCCGGCCAGCGACACGCTCGCCGCCACAACCGCGATCCATCCTGGCGCCGCTTCATGATGGTACGCCCCATCGGTCAACCACTCGCCGAGAAACGAGCCGAACCAAGGGGTTTGAATGTACCCAGCAGCGACCGATAAAACGCCGAGCACGACCATCGGCGCCGTCATTGACATCGGCGCTTCATGGACGGCGCCGTCATGGCGATGTCGCACCTCACCGGCAAAGACGAGGAAAAAGAGCCGGAACATGTAAAACGATGTCAACAGCGCTGCGGCGACCGCCAGCCAAAAGAGCCCGACCGACCCGTTCGTCCAAGCGGCGGCTAAAATTTCATCCTTGCTGAAAAAGCCGGCAAACAGCGGAATCCCGCTGATCGACAGCGCCCCGACGAGAAAGAGCGGCGCGGTCCACGGCAACCGTCGCCAAAGCCCGCCCATTTCCTCGATGTTTTGCGTATGGACGGCATGAATGACGCTGCCGGCGGCCAAAAAGAGCAACGCTTTAAAAAAGGCGTGCGTCGTTAAATGGAAAATGGCGGCGACATAACTCCCCGAGCCAAGCGCCAACATCATATAGCCGAGCTGGCTGATCGTCGAGTAAGCGAGGACGCGCTTAATGTCCGTCTGCACCAAGCCGATCGTCGCGGCAAACACCGCCGTCCCCCCGCCGATCACCGCCACGGTCATCATAGCGGCCGCGCTTGCCTCGTAGAGCGGAAACAAGGCCGCCACAAGGTACACCCCGGCCGCCACCATCGTCGCGGCGTGGATGAGCGCCGACACCGGCGTCGGGCCTTCCATCGCATCCGGAAGCCACGTATGGAGCGGGAACTGCCCGGACTTGCCGATCGCGCCGATGAAAATGAGGATGGCCGTCAATGTCGTCATACCGGGCGACAGCGTGCCGTTGCCAACGGCGCGGAAAATGTCGTCGTAATCAAAGCTTTTCGTCTGCCAAAACAAGAGCAGCATGCCGATCAAAAAGCCGACATCGCCGATGCGGGTCATGATAAACGCCTTTTTCGCCGCCGCTTTCGCTTCTTCTTTGTAGAAATAAAACCCGATCAGCAAAAACGACCCAAGCCCGACGAGCTCCCAAAACATGTACGCCTGCAACAAGTTCGGCGACAGCACAAGCCCAAGCATCGCAAACGTAAATAACCCTAAATACGCATAAAACGTCGAAAACCGCTCATCCCCAGCCATATAGCCTTGCGAATAAATATGGACAAGCCAGCTGACCAAGGCGACGACAACGAGCATCCAAGCGTTTAACGCCGTAACGGAAACCCCGACCGTCAACGTGGCGTCACCGATTTTCATCCACGTCCAATTCGCTTCATACGTCGCTCCGCCGAGCCGGCTAACCAGCACGCCGAACGCCGCGAGCAGCGACAGAAGCGTGGCAGCGATGCCGACATAGGCGCTCGCTTGTTTCCATTTCCGCCCGAACCACAGCAGCAAAACAAACGAACAAAGCGGGAACAGCGGCACGACCCAAGCTAGGTTCATCATCTTTCCCCCATCCCCTTTTCTAATGTTTCAGCGAATTGGCTTCATCGACCCGAACCGTTTTCCGATTCCGATAAAAGGCGATGAGCGCTGCCAAACCGACCGCCGCCTCCGCCGCCGCCACGGCGATCGCAAACAGCGCAAACACGTGCCCGTGAACGCTGGGATGGGGGCCGTATTTGGCAAAGGCAACGAAGTTGATGTTCACCGCGTTCAACATCAGTTCAATACAGATGAGAACAATGACCGTATTCCGTTTCGTGAGCGCCCCGTATAGCCCGATGCAAAACAGGATGAGCGAAAGCGCTAAATACGCCGATAATGTCATTCGTCTTCCGCCCCCTTGCCGTCTTTTTTCGCCAGCACGATCGCCCCAATCAAGGCGACGAGCAAAAGGACAGACACAATTTCAAACGGAATCGTATAATACGAGTACAGCCATTGGCCGATCGCCTTGGCGTTATCGGCTGGAAGCGCGCTGCCGTCAGCGCCGAAATCAAGCGTACGGATGCCGACGTACACAGCAAGGCCAAAAGCGAGAACCGCGAAGGCGGCGGCCGCTTTATGCCCAACGCCGCCAGTCGTCTGCCGCTCCTTGTCATCGGCGTGATGGCGCGTCAACATGATGGCAAACAGCATGATGATCGTAATGGCCCCGGAATAAATGAGCACTTGCACGACAGCGACAAATTCAGCGGAAAGCAAAACGTACAGCCCAGCGATGCCCAAAAACGTCATGACGAGGGAAAGGACCATATGGACGACGTTCGTCAACTGGAGCATCATCACCGCACCGGCGATCGCCGCGAGGGCGAGCAAGAAAAAGGCGATGTCCGTTCCGCTCACGGTTTATTCTCCCTTCTTATGTTCGTGTCGTTTTCATCGAGCCAGGCCAAGTCCTTATACAAGGCATCGCGACTATACTCGGCGAGCTCAAAATTGTTCGTCATAACGATCGCTTCCGTCGGACAGACTTCGGTGCACAAATCGCATAAAATGCAAATTTCAAAGTTGATGTTGTATGTTTCGATCACTTTCCCTTTTTTCGTCGGGTCCGGATGCTTTTTCCCGGTCAGCTGGATACATTCGGTCGGACAGATGTTCACACACTGGTTGCACACGATGCATTTTTCCGGATAAAACTTTTGAATGCCGCGGAACCGGTCAGGAAGCGGGAGCGGCTCGTGCGGGTAACCGTACGTCACTTTTTCGCGCGTCAGTTCTTTTAATGTATACGCCAATCCTTTCATCAAGCCGATCATCAGTCTACCCCCCTCCAATAAAAACTCTTTGGCATCGGTGCCGCTTTTCACACGTCTCCCGATCGCTCAGAGGAAACCAATGTTTTTCACCAACCTTCTAGGAGGCCGGTGATTTAAGGGAGCAAGTCGCTTATCAAGCCTGTTTCTCAAATAGAAAAGCCTTGTCGCATCGGGATCGTCTTTCAAACGCTCCCCCATTGCTCAAAAGAAACAACCGTTTTTCACCAGCCCTCTAGAAGGGCGGTGATTTACTCACGCAACCGCTTCTCAGAATCGTTTCTCAAATAGAAAAACTAGTTGCATCAGCTTCTATGTTCACGTGTTCCATCATCGATCAAGGCAAGCAGCGATTTTTCGCCAATCTTCTAGAAAAACCATGCCTTCACCACCGCCGTCAGCACAATGTTGGCGAGCGAAAGCGGAAGCAACACTTTCCAGGCGAACTCCATTAGCTGGTCGGCGCGCACGCGAGGGAACGTGGCGCGAAACCAAATGAAGACGAACACAACCGCACAAAACTTCAAAGCAAACCAAACCGCTCCGGGAATCCAGCCGAGAAAGGCGACCGGATGCCAGCCGCCGAGGAACAAAACTGTGATCAAGGCGGCCATCGCAAACATGTACACATACTCAGCAAGCATAAAAAACGCCCAGCGAAATCCGGAATATTCCACATGAAAGCCGGCGACCAGCTCGGACTCCGCCTCCGGCAAGTCAAACGGCGTCCGGTTCAACTCAGCCACCGCGGCGATGAGGAAAATCAAAAACGCCAACGGCTGGGCGAAAAGGAACCAGACGTCTTGTTGCGCGTTGACGATGTCGACCAAATTCATGCTTCCGGCCAAAAGCACGACGCCAAGCGCCGACATGACGAGCGGAATTTCGTATGAAATCATTTGCGCCGCTGCCCGCATCCCGCCAAGCAGCGCATATTTGTTGTTGGATGCCCAGCCCCCGGTGATGACGCCGACGATCGTTAATCCGGAAACGGCAATGTAATACAAAAGGCCAACGCCGAGATCAGCGAACCGGAACACATCGGTAAACGGCACGACCGCCAACACCATAAACGACGGCGCAAACGCAATCACCGGGGCCAGCACATACAGCGGGCGGTCGGCCGCTTTCGGGATCGTATCCTCTTTCAAAAGCAGCTTCAACACATCGGCGACAGTTTGTAAAAGCCCGAAACGGCCGCCGACTTGATTCGGGCCGATACGCCCTTGCATAAACCCCATCACTTTCCGCTCCGCCAAAATGCTGTAGGTGACAAAGGCGAGCACGACCGCCAACAGCAGCGCTCCAAGCCCGAAAAAGAGGGCGATGTTCGACCAGCTTGGGGCGGATTCAAGCCATTGCTCCATCATCCGTCGACCTCCCCGAGCACAATGTCAATCGAACCGAGAATGGCGATGACATTGGCCAAGTTTTCCCCTTTGAGCAGCTTCGGGAGTATTTGCAAGTTATAAAACGATGGGCGGCGAAATTTCAGGCGGTACGGCTCTTTTTTGCCGTCGCTCGCAATATAGCAGCCGATTTCACCGCGCGGCGCTTCGATGCGGACGAACGTCTCGCCGGGCGGCGCCTTAATGATGCGGGGCACTTTTCCCATGATCGGCCCCTCAGGTGGAAATTGCTCGCACGCCTGCTCGATGATGCGAAGCGACTGTTCGATTTCCGCCATTCGGCATTCATAGCGGGCTAGACAGTCGCCGCCTTCGCGCACCGGAACATCGAAGTCAAACCGGTCATACACGGAATACGGCTCATCTTTGCGCAAATCCCATTTCACGCCGGTCGACCGCAAGTTGACGCCGCTTAACGAATAGCTGATCGCTTCTTCTTTCGTATACCGCCCGACACCGGTGACACGTTCACGGAAAATCTCGTTGCCGGTGACAAGCTCATGGTAGCCGGCGAGTTTCTCGCGCATGTACGGAACGAACTGTTTCACCTTGTCGATCCAGCCGTCCGGCGCGTCCCACTTGACGCCGCCAATGCGCATATAGTTGAACGTCAGCCGCGCCCCGGACAGCTCATTTAATAGATTAATAATCATTTCGCGCTCGCGGAATGCGTACAAAAACGGGCTTGTCGCGCCGAGGTCAAGCAAATACGTCCCCCACCAGACGAGGTGGCTGGCAACCCGACCGAGCTCCATCGCAAGAACGCGCAAATACTCGGCCCGTTCCGGCACTTCAATGCCCATCATCGTTTCGACCGCATGGCAAAGCACATAGTTGTTCGTCATCGCCGACAAGTAGTCCATCCGGTCGGTATACGGGATGATTTGCGTGTATTGCAGCCCTTCGGCGATCTTCTCCGTCCCGCGGTGCAAGTAACCGATGACTGGCGTCGCCTCTTGAATGATCTCGCCATCGATTTTTAAAATGAGGCGGAACACGCCATGGGTGCTGGGATGTTGGGGGCCGACGTTTAAAATCATTTCTTCTGTGCGCAGCATCGCTCACACCTCCGCATCGTACGGCTCGTAATCTTTGCGCAGCGGATGACCGACCCATTGCTCGCCTAGGAAGATGCGGATCAAGTTCGGGTGGCCGCGGAATCGGATGCCAAGCAAATCATACGCCTCGCACTCCGGCCAGTTCGCCCCCGGCCAAAGCGGGACGAGCGAATCAATTTCCGGGTTGTCGCGCTCGATTTTCACTTTCAGCGCCACCGGCTGCCGATTTGAGTACGAGTACAAGTGGACGTACACTTCCATATGCGTCTTGTAATCGGTGCCGTGCAGCTCGGATAAATAGTCAAAGCGGAGCTGTTCATGGCTTTTCAACAACTCAGCGACTTTGTAGTACGCCTCTTTTTTTACGACAAGCGTCGGCACATCTTTCGCCAGCCGGTTGATATACGCGTCTTCAAGCACATCGCGACCAAGATGCTCACGAATGATGCGGACACATTTTTCAAGCAGCGGATCGTTCGGCGACGGGGAGGACGGCTGTTCCGTCCCTCCGTCAGCGTCAGCGGCTTTCGCCTTCGCCCGGGCGGCGGCCGCCGCCTTTTGTTTCGCTGCGTCATCGGCGACGTCACCTTGTTGCTTCGCCATGGCGGCCGCTCGCGCTTTCGCCGCCGCGGCCGCTTTTTGTTTCGCCAACTCATCGTCTTTAGACGCATCGCCTTGCTGCTTCGCCATCGCGGCCGCCCGCGCTGTCGCCGCAGCCTTCGCCTTGGCCGCCGCGGCCGCCTTTTTCTTCGCGAGTTCCAGGTCCTCGTCCGCCGCACCATCGTTCGCTGCCTCACGCTGCCTTCGCAGCTCGGCCGCCCTCGCCCGCGCTTCTTCCGCTGCTTTCCGTTTCGCCGCCTCAAGGTCGTCACCACTCGGCGCTCCCATCGCTGCCGCCTCACGCTGCCTTCGCAGTTCCGCCGCCTTCGCCCGCGCTTCTTCAGCGGCTCGTTTTTTTGCGGAAGCGAGATCTTCTGCGGAAGCCGGCGGTTCCGTTCTCGGCGCTTCTTTTATGGGGCCGGGGGACGGAACGGCGTCCGCATTCGTCTCATTCGTTGGCCGCCGGCCTTGTTCAGCGGCTGGCTGGGCCTGTTCGGCGGCCCGCTTGGCGGCGAGCCGTTCACGCGCCAATTGTTTCGCCCGCTCGGCCGCTTCCTTTTTTCGCTGGACCAAATCTTTTTCCTCGTCCATTGGTTACAGCACCTTCTTCCCTGTTTTGGCTTCCAAGCGAATTTTTTCTTTCAATTTATGAATGCCGTAAATGAGCGCCGCGGGGTTGGGTGGACAGCCTGGTATGTACACGTCGACGGGAACGATCTGGTCGACCCCTGTGACAACGCTGTACGACTTGACATACGGTCCGCCGGCTGTCGCGCATGACCCCATGGCGATCACCCATTTCGGCTCGGGCATTTGATCATACAGCCGCCGCAAAAGGGGGGCCATTTTTTTCGTCACCGTGCCCGAGACGATCATGACGTCCGACTGTCGCGGAGAGGCCCGAAAAAACGAGCCGAACCGATCAAGATCGTAGTGAGCTCCACCCACCGCCATCATCTCAATGGCACAACAGGCCAGTCCGAACGTGAGAGGCCAAAGCGAGTTGCTCCGCGCCCATCCTTTTAGCTGCTCGAGCGTCGTCAAAAACACGCTCCGCTTGACCTCCTCCATCTCCGCCAATGAAAAGCCATCCCATTTCACATCCATCGTAACACCTTCTTTTTCCAAGCATAAATAAGGCCAAGGGCAAGCAACGTGATGAACAGAACCATTTCCACCAAAGCAAATAAGCCGAGTTGATCGTAGACGACCGCCCATGGATAGAAAAACACCGTCTCAACATCGAAAATGACAAACAACAAGGCAAACAAGTAATAGCGGACTTGAAACTGGATGCGGGAATCGTGGAACGGATTGTTACCGCTTTCATAAGTGGTCTCCTTTGCCTCACTCGGCACGTGCGGCCGCAGCCAGCGTCCAAGCGTAAGCGCTCCAACCGGAAGCAACACCCCAAGACAAAGGAAGACGAAAACGATGGCATAACTATTGGCATAGATGTTGCTCAACGAGCTCGCCCCCTTCCTGGTTTACTACATACGTATGATAATAATGATGAAATTTTTCAATAATTCCCTCGATTCCATTATAACATTTATATCCAGACGTGTCAGCAAAACTTCAGAGGATCGCCGCAACAACATTACAAGCTGCGGGATGCGCTGCCGCTAGCCAATTTCCGCCGCTAGTGGCGAAGAAAAGCAAAAAAGCAGGGGAATCCTCATTCCCCTGCTTTTACTTCATTTCCGCGACATTCAAACGGTTCAAGGCGCGTTTTAACGCCAGTTCAGCCCGCTTGAAGTCGATGTCATCCTGCTGGCTTTGCAGGCGGCGCTCCGCCCGCTCTTTCGCCGCTTGGGCGCGCAGAACGTCAATGTCTTCGGCCCGTTCAGCCGCTTGGGCCAAAATCGTCACTTTGTCCGGCCGAACTTCCAAAAAGCCGCCGCTCACGGCGATATATTGCGTTTTTCCGCCTTTTTTCAGCCGCGCCGCGCTGATCTCCAGCGGGGCGACAAGCGGAATGTGGCCGGGCAGAATGCCGAGCTCGCCGCTTTTCGCCTTGACGCTGACCATCTCGACATCGTCCTCGTATACCGGGCCATCAGGAGTGACGACGCTCACATGGATCGTTTTCATTGTCCAACCCCCCTATCCCGGGTCACACTTCGACACCCATCGCTTTCGCTTTTTCCACCACTTCTTCAATGCGGCCGACTAAGCGGAACGCCTCTTCCGGAAGGTGGTCATATTTGCCTTCCAAAATTTCTTTGAAGCCGCGTACGGTTTCCTTCACCGGCACGTACGAACCCGGTTGGCCCGTGAATTGTTCCGCCACGTGGAAGTTTTGCGACAAGAAAAACTGAATGCGGCGGGCGCGATGGACGACAAGTTTGTCCTCATCGGACAGCTCATCCATCCCTAGGATCGCAATGATGTCTTGCAGCTCTTTATACCGTTGCAGTGTTTGCTGCACTTGGCGAGCGACTTGGTAGTGCTCCTCGCCGACGATTTCCGGCGCCAATGCCCGCGAGGTCGACGCAAGCGGGTCAACGGCCGGATAAATCCCCATCTCAGTGAGCTTCCGCTCAAGGTTCGTCGTCGCATCCAAGTGCGCGAACGTCGTCGCCGGGGCCGGGTCCGTATAGTCGTCGGCCGGAACGTAAATCGCCTGAATCGAGGTGATCGAGCCTTTCGCCGTCGAGGTGATCCGCTCCTGCAATTGGCCCATCTCCGTCGCCAATGTCGGTTGGTAACCAACGGCTGACGGCATGCGCCCCAACAGCGCCGACACTTCGGAACCGGCCTGCGTGAAACGGAAGATGTTGTCGATAAACAGCAGTACGTCCTGGCCTTGCTCATCGCGGAAGTATTCGGCCATCGTCAAGCCGGTCAACGCCACGCGCATCCGCGCGCCCGGCGGCTCGTTCATCTGCCCGAACACCATGGCCGTTTTGCTGATGACGCCGGAATCTTTCATTTCATGGTACAAGTCGTTTCCTTCGCGCGTCCGTTCGCCGACGCCAGCGAAAACGGAAATCCCGCCGTGCTCTTGAGCGATGTTGTGGATCAGCTCTTGGATCAAGACCGTTTTTCCGACGCCAGCGCCGCCGAACAAACCGATTTTTCCACCTTTAATATACGGGGCTAACAAGTCAACGACTTTAATGCCCGTTTCCAAAATTTCGACTTCGGTCGCCAGCTCTTCGAATTTGGGCGCCGGCCGGTGAATCGGGTCGCGGCGGGCGTCAGCCGGAATGTCGCCTTCCAAATCAATCGGTTCACCCAACACGTTGAACACGCGGCCAAGCGTCACTTCGCCGACCGGCACCGAAATCGGCGCGCCGGTGTCGATGACTTCCATGCCGCGGATGAGGCCGTCTGTGGACGCCATCGCGATCGTCCGTACGGTATCATCGCCAAGGTGCAAGGCGACTTCCAATGTCAAGTCGATGTCGACTTCGTTTTCATTGCGCGCTTGATGTTGAATTTTCAGGGCGTTGTAGATCGCCGGCAAGTGGCCGTTTTCGAACTTGACGTCTACAACCGGACCCATGACTTGGATAACGCGTCCTCTTGTCATCGTTTTCCCTCCTAACTTGCTAGTCCGCTATTGCAAGGCGTTTGCTCCGGCGACAATTTCCGTAATTTCTTGCGTGATCGCTGCTTGGCGAGCACGGTTGTAGGAAAGCGTCAGCGTGCGAATGAGCTCGTTCGCGTTGTCAGTCGCGTTCTTCATCGCCGTCATCCGGGCGGCATGCTCGCTCGCTTTCGCATCAAGCAACGCGCCGTAAATCAAGCTCTCCGCATACTGCGGCAGCAACACGTCCAAAATTTCCTCTTGCGACGGCTCGAATTCGTACACCGTGCGCTGTTTGTTTTCCGCCAAATCGGTGAGCGGGAGCAGCTTTCGTTCCGTCACCTCTTGCTGGATCGCACTGACGTAATGGTTGTAGTACATATACAGTTCGTCAAAGGTGCCATCGGCGAACAAGCCGACCGTTTTGCTGGCAATCTCTTTGATGTCGGCAAACGAAGGCTGATCCGGCAGGCGGGTGATGTCGAGAATGACCGGCATATTCCGTTTGCGGAAAAAGCTCAACCCGACGCGACCGATGACAATGATGGCATATTCATCGGGAGAAGCGTGGCGCTGTTGAATCGTTTGATAGACGAGACGCAACACGTTGCTGTTGTACGCCCCCGCGAGACCGCGATCGGATGTAATGACGAGATAGCCCGTTTTTTTCACCGGGCGCGAAACGAGCATCGGGTGCGATGCGCCGCCGGCCCCGAGCGCCACATTGGCTACGACCTCTTGCATTTTCTCCATATAAGGAACGAACGATTTCGCATTTTGCTCCGCGCGGTTCAATTTCGACGTCGAGACCATTTCCATCGCTTTCGTAATTTGGCTCGTTTTTCTCGTCGCATTGATGCGCGTTTTAATATCGCGTAACGACGCCAAAGGTTTCACCACCTTTTTGCTGCACGGGATCTACAGGCGCAAGGGGGCAAAGCAGCCCCCATCGCCTTATTGGGAAACGACAAACGTTTTCTTGAACGCTTCGATCGCTTTGTTGATATCTTCCTCGTTCGGAAGGTCTTTCGTCGTGCGGATGTGTTCAAGCAAGTGCTGGCCGTTTTGATCGAGCCACAAGTAAAACTCTTTTTCAAAACGGCGCACATCTTCAACCGGAATGTCATCCAAAAAGCCGCGCGTCAACGCATAGATGATCAACACTTGTTTCTCGACCGGAATCGGTTGGTGCAAGTCTTGTTTCAGCACTTCCACCGTGCGCGCCCCGCGGGCGAGTTTCGCCTGCGTCGCTTTATCGAGGTCGGAGCCGAATTGGGCGAACGCCTCTAATTCGCGATACGCCGCCAAGTCGAGACGGAGCGTCCCCGATACTTTTTTCATCGCTTTGATTTGCGCGGCCCCACCGACGCGCGAGACGGACAGCCCTGCGTTAATCGCCGGGCGGACGCCGGAGAAGAACAAGTCCGATTGCAAGAAAATTTGCCCGTCCGTAATCGAGATAACGTTCGTCGGAATGTACGCCGAAATGTCGCCCGCTTGCGTTTCAACGAACGGAAGCGCGGTCAACGAACCGGCACCTTTCGCATCGCTCAATTTCGCTGCGCGCTCAAGCAGACGGGAGTGCAAGTAGAAAATATCCCCCGGATACGCTTCACGGCCCGGCGGACGGCGAAGCAGGAGCGACAATTCGCGGTACGCCGCCGCTTGTTTCGACAAATCGTCATAGACCACGAGCACGTGTTGGCCTTTGTACATGAAATACTCGCCCATCGATACGCCGGCATACGGCGCCAAGAACAAAAGCGGAGCCGGCTGCGACGCCGAAGCGGTGACGACGATCGTATAGTCGAGCGCGCCGTGTTTGCGGAGCGTTTCGACAACCGTCCGGACCGTCGATTCCTTTTGCCCGATGGCGACATAAATACAAATCATGTTTTGATCTTTTTGGTTGATGATCGTATCAATCGCGACAGACGTTTTCCCCGTTTGCCGGTCGCCGATGATGAGCTCGCGCTGGCCGCGGCCGATCGGCACGAGCGCGTCGATCGCTTTGATCCCGGTTTGCAGCGGCTCATGCACCGATCTCCGGTCCATAACGCCCGGCGCCGGGCTTTCGATCGGGCGCGTTTCGGTCGTTTCCACCGGACCCAAACCGTCAACCGGCTGGCCGAGCGGGTTGACCACGCGGCCGATGAGCGCCTCTCCGACCGGCACTTCCATGATCCGTCCGGTACGGCGCACTTCGTCCCCTTCTTTAATGCCCGTGTACGGTCCTAAAATAACGATACCGACGTTGTTTTCTTCCAAGTTGAGCGCCATGCCCATGACGCCGTTGGCAAACTCAACGAGCTCGCCGGACATGACATTATCGAGCCCATGAGCGCGGGCGATCCCGTCACCGATTTGGATGACGGTGCCGACGTCGCTCACCTGAATTTGCGATTCGTAGTTTTCAATCTGCTGCTTAATGAGCGCGCTGATTTCCTCCGCTCGAATGCTCATGCCTTTCACCCCTATCTCCAAATGTTAGCCGATCAACTGCCGCCGGATCCGTTCAAGCTGTCCGCTGACACTGCCGTCGTAAATGCGGTTGCCGATGCGCAGCTTGACGCCGCCGATCAATTCCGGGTCAACGATATTTTCGATGTGAAGCGTCTGTTTTCCGACTTTTTTCGCAAAAACGTCAGAGAGCGCCCGCAGTTCCTCATCCGTCAATGGTCGTGCCGAATAGGCGACCGCCTTGGCGATGCCGCGCGCATCGTCGACGAGGGCGAGAAACTGTTTCGCCAGCTCAGGCACAAGGCCGAAGCGATGGCGCTCTAGAAGAAGGAGAAGCGTGTTTTGCACCGGAGTGGACACGCCGGCGAACGCTTCGCGGACAAACGCTTTTTTCTTCTCTAGCGAAAGCTTCGGATGCGAAAGAAGCGATAAAAACTCGCCGTTTTCCGCCAACGCTTGGCGCACGGCGCTAATATCCTCCTCGATTCGGTCAAGCTGCCCTTGTTCGAGCGCGATTTGAAACAGGGCGGCTGCGTACCGTTTGGCGATCGTTTCGTTGTTCATCGCGCTTCTCCTGCCTCTTGGACGTCTTTGAGATACGCTTCGATCAGCTTGCGTTGATCTTGCTCCGTCAGCTCTTTTTCAATCACTTTCGAGGCGATGAAGACAGACAAGGAAGCCACTTGTTCGCGAAGCGCAGCCATCGCCTGTTCTTTTTCGCGCTCGATCTCTTGCTTCGCCGCTTCTTTTACCCGTTCCGCTTCGGCGCGAGCCGAGGCGACGATTTGTTCCTTCTGCTCTTCAGCGAGCTTGCGTGCGTTTTCAATGAGCGCTTGCGCCTCTTGGCGCGATTGCTTCATCAGTTCACGCTGTTCTTCAAGCAGTTTTTCCGCCTCTTGGCGATGTTTTTCCGCTTGATCGATTTCGTTGGCAATATGCTCCTCGCGCTGTTTCATGATATTCATTAACGGCTGCCAAGCGAATTTGCGCAATAAAGCAAGCAAAATAATAAACATCAGCAATTGGTAAATGATCGTGCCGCCGCTGATGCCATGCGCCGCTTCGCCGAGCACCCATGCATTCGCGTTCCACAACACCGCGTTTCACTCCTTTCGACAGCTGCCGCACTGGCGCGATCGTACAACATCGCACATAAAGGAATGGCGAAGGTGGTCGTTGACACGAACTTCGCCATCACTTTCCATCATCCAATTTCTTATCGACCTAAGTAAATGAACGAGAAGACGACACCGATGATCGGAAGCGCCTCAACCAAGGCCACCCCGATGAACATCGTCGTTTGCAAAACCGGACGCAGTTCCGGTTGACGCGCGATTCCTTCGATGGTACGGCTAACGATCAAACCGTTGCCGATACCGGCACCCAACGCTCCCAAACCTACCGCAATTGCAGCTGCAAGCACACCTAAACTCATGTCTACATATCCTCCTTATAATTTCAGTAGTAAAATGATTCTGGAGATTAATGGTCATGGCTGACTTTATGCGCCATATAAACCATTGTTAACATCGTAAAAATAAACGCTTGAATACAGCCGACAAAGATGCTGAACGCTTGCCATACCATCATCGGAATGGCCGCGCCCACCGCCCCGAGCACCCCATAGTTCGTGCCGAGGCTTGCCAGCAAGCCAAGCAAAATTTCCCCGGCGTAAATGTTCCCGAAAAGACGCAAACCGAGCGTCAGCGTGTTGGCAAACTCTTCGATGATTTTCAGCGGGAACAACCAGCCGACCGGACGGGTAAAATCGCGAACGTACTCGGCCGCTCCCTTCATTTTGACACCGTAATAGTGGGTCAGGGCAACGACCATGACGGCTAGCGTCAACGTAACGGTCGCATCAGCGGTCGGTGATTTCCACCAAAGCTCGCCGTTCACATGGACGGAGAACGGCAGTCCGAGCATGTTGGCCACAAAGACGTACATGATGAGCGTCACGCCCAACGTCAAAAAGCGGCCGCCGGTTTGCCAGTCCATCGTGCTGTTGATGATGCCCCTGACAAAGTCAAACACCCACTCAATAAAGTTTTGCATTCCGGTCGGGCGCAATTGGAGCGAGCGAGTAGCCGCCACAGCAATGATGAAGACGATCAAGCTGGTGATCGTGATCATCAACATATCGGATAAATTAAAGGTAAGGCCTAAAAATTTGACAAGCGGCGCTTTATGCTCCATCATCATTCACCTCGCTTTCATGCGGCTTGTCATGTTTCCATTTGTGAAAGAGGAAATCTATTACAATGACAAGATAGGATGTCATTAATCCCACTATCGTCGGCACGGGGGCGAAATAGCGTGGATAGGCCCATGCGATGACGGCGGCCAACGCAGCGAGCGAAAACCGCGTCAACGTGCCCAATGTGCGCACTTTCTTGCGCGCTGTCACCGCTTGCCCAAATTTTTCGATTTTCCAGCTTAAATTCCAGATGATCAGAAGACCGATTGACGTGCCGAGAATCAAGCTCAGAAAGGTGGTTTTGTACGGCGTCCATCCAAATCCAAGCGTATAGATCGCGAGCAAATACAATATGTACTTGACATGCCGCAAGCGCATTGCTCGAAAATGATCCATTCCTTTACTCCTCAGAGAAATATTGGTTGATAAACCGCAGCATGGCATAAACACCAGCTGCAAGGCCAAGCAAGAGACCGGCGATCAGAAAGATCGGCTCCGTGCCTAACTTGCCATCGAGCCATCGGCCACCAAACACGCCGATGACGACGCAACCAACCAATTGGGACACAATCGCCGACATCAACGCCATCGCTTGAAGGGGGTGACGCCGATTTGGGGACATAGGTCTGCACACCCTTTAACTGCAACATGAAAACCTTCTCAATCTACCCCTTGTAAAGAATACAATACCGCTTGGTCAATGTCAATGTGTTCCCACATAAAACCTTGTTTCCACAGGGCAAATATTAATAATTTGTGACAATTTCTCATCTTTTTCTCACAATTGTCTTGTATAATGGTATATTTTATTTTTGGCCTCTTTGCGATGGTCGGATGGTCGGGGAAAACGCTTACCATTTTCACCGCGAACAAATCCCCGCTCCGCGGCGGGGCGCTTAAGAGCCTTATTTCGTCCCGAACAGCCGGTCGCCGGCGTCGCCGAGGCCGGGAACGATATAACCGTGGTCGTTCAGCCGCTCATCGAGGGCAGCGATGTAAATGTCAACATCCGGATGCGCCGTTTCCACCGCGTTCACTCCTTCCGGCGCCGCGATTAGGCACATGAATTTAATGCTTTTCGCCCCTCGCTTCTTGAGCGCGTCGATCGCCGCCACTGCCGAACCGCCGGTTGCGAGCATCGGATCGACGATGATAAAATCGCGTTCTTCCACATCGCTTGGCAGCTTAACGTAATATTCCACCGGCTTGAGCGTTTCCGGATCGCGGTACAGACCGATATGGCCGACCTTCGCTGCGGGGATGAGCTTCAAGATGCCGTCCACCATGCCGATGCCGGCGCGCAAAATCGGGATGACGCCGAGTTTTTTGCCAGCGATCACCTTCGCTTTCGCCTTGCTGACGGGAGTTTCAATCTCCACTTCCTCAAGCGGAAGGTCGCGGGTAATTTCAAACGCCATCAACGTCGCCACTTCATCCACCAATTCGCGAAACTCTTTCGTCCCTGTATGTTTGTCGCGAATGTACGTGAGCTTGTGCTGAATGAGCGGATGATCAAATACGTACACTTTTCCCATGGGTCATCTCCTCTTCCGTATGTATGCGGTACACTTCTATACATTCTACTGAAAAATCGGCGCCTGTTCAACTGGCGAAAGCGCTCGCCAGCCGCGGCGCGGCAACGGTCGCGGAGCGCCGGCTTGCCCCGGTCGTTCACCGCTGTCCGCACAAGAAAACGCCCGCGTCCCAACAGATGGACGCGGGTTGTGCACCGTCGTGCCCACGGCCGGTCTTCGGAAACCGAAGGACCCGTCCGCGGCCTTCGCCGCTAGTCTTGGTAAAGCGGAAATTTTTCCGTCAGCGCCGCCACGCGTTGACGCGCTTCTCCAAGCGCCTGTTCGCTGTCGCTGTTTTTCAGGGCGAGCCCGATAATGGCGGCGATTTCATCCATCTCTTCCAAGCCGAAGCCGCGTGTGGTGACGGCGGCCGTGCCGATGCGGATGCCGCTCGTGACAAACGGGCTTTCCGGATCGTACGGAATCGTGTTTTTGTTGACGGTAATCCCGACTTCATCGAGCACTTTTTCCGCCGTTTTCCCGGTCAGCTGCTGCGGGCGCAAGTCAACAAGCAGCAAATGGTTGTCCGTGCCTCCGGAAATGAGAGTAAACCCTTCCGTTTGCAAAGCGGAAGCGAGCCGCTTGGCGTTTTCTACCACGCGTTTCGCATACACCTTAAAGTCATCTTGCAGCGCTTCACCAAGCGCGACGGCTTTGGCGGCAATCACATGCATGAGCGGGCCGCCTTGGATGCCGGGGAAAATCGCTTTGTCGATCTGTTTGGCGAACTGCTCTTGGCATAAAATCATTCCTCCGCGCGGGCCGCGCAGCGTTTTGTGGGTCGTCGTCGTCACAAAATGGGCGTACGGCACCGGATTCGGGTGAACACCTGCCGCAACAAGACCGGCAATATGAGCCATATCCACCATTAAATACGCACCGACTTCATCGGCAATCGCGCGGAACTTGGCGAAGTCGATGACGCGCGGGTAAGCGCTGGCGCCGGCGACAATCAACTTCGGCCGATGAAGGCGCGCTTTCTCGCGCACATCGTCATAGTCGATGACATGCGTTTCCGGATCGACACCGTATTCGACAAAGTTGTACTGGATGCCGCTGAAATTGACCGGACTGCCGTGGGTCAGATGGCCGCCGTGCGACAAGTTCATGCCAAGCACGGTGTCGCCGGGCTCGAGGACGGTGAAATAGACGGCCATGTTCGCCTGCGCTCCGGAGTGCGGCTGAACGTTCGCGTGCTCCGCCCCGAACAGCTGCTTCGCCCGCTCGCGCGCTAGCTCTTCGACGATGTCCACGTATTCACAACCGCCATAATAACGGCGGCCCGGATAGCCTTCGGCGTATTTGTTCGTCAGCACCGACCCTTGCGCTTCCATCACCGCGCGGCTGACGAAATTTTCGGACGCGATCAATTCGATTTTGGTGTGCTGCCGCTTCCGCTCCTGTTCGATGGCGGCGAATACTTGCGGATCTTGCTGTGGCAAGTGATTCATCACTAGCTCCCCCTTATGCGCAATGAATATTCGTTTTTATTTTATCAGCTTTCGCTCGGCAAATCCAAAGGAAAAGTGAATAAAAGGTCTAAAAAGAACATGAATCGTTCGGATTTTCCAACGAGTAGACAGCCCGCGCGCCGCCGATCAGCTTCGGCCGCGTTTTCGCCAACGTCACGCACGCCGAACCGACATGCTTGATTGGCACCCGAACGGGAACCGCTACCGGCTTCAAATGCATGCCAATCAGCGTATGGCCGATGTCGATGCCGGCATCGGCGCGAATGGTCTCAACGACAACGGGATCGGCGAACTGCCGATAAGCGTAAGTCGCCATCGCGCCGCCCGCCTTAGGGACCGGAACGACCGAGACGATCTCCAAACCGTGCGTTTTGGCCGTTTCGCGCTCGACGACAAGGGCGCGGTTTAAATGTTCACAACATTGGAAAGCGAGGGCAATGCCGGTGTCGCGCCGCCATGCCTCCAGTTCGGCAAACAGCATAGCGGCGACGTCCATCGATCCCGCCGTTCCGATTCGTTCCCCCAACACCTCGCTTGTGCTGCAGCCAATGACTACGAGATCGCCGCGCCCAAGCGGCACCTGCTCGCGAAACGCCCGCAAAACCGCTTGCCATTGTCGCTGCCATTTGGCAAGCTGTGCCTCCACGCTATTTCCCTCCTTGACGGTCTTCATACTCAGCGATTTTACCGATCCGCCGCGCATGGCGCCCACCTTCAAATTCAGTTTCCAGCCACGCCTTGGCGATTTCGCGCGCCAAGCCCGGGCCGATGACGCGCTCACCCATCGCGAGGATGTTGCTGTCGTTATGCATGCGCGTCAATTTGGCGCTGTATACATCATGACAAAGGGCGCAGCGCACGCCTTTCACTTTGTTCGCGGCGATCGTCATGCCGATACCTGTGCCACAAATTAAAATGCCGCGGTCAAACTCACCGCGCGCTACCTTTTCAGCGACCGGAAGCGCGTAATCCGGGTAGTCGACAGACGTCTCACAGTCGCAGCCAAAATCTGTATACTCAATTCCCATTTCATCCAACAGCGTTTTAATTTCCTCACGGATGCGGATTCCGCCGTGATCGGAAGCAATGGCAACTTTCATCGTCGTTCTCCTTTCTGTTCATGGGATCGGCCGTCGCCGCGGGAATGGCAAGGGCCGCCGTTTCCCGGACAGGCTTTTGGCGAAACCCTCCATTGCCGGCGATTAGGCGGCCAAAGACATCGGTTGTTTTCGTTCACGCACGTTGCTGCCAAGCATGCCTAACGAGCGCGGAACCGGGTGATCGCATCCTGCAGCTGTTCCGCCTGTTCCACGAGCTCGCCTGCCAGTTGATGCACATCGCTGACCGCCGCGGTCTGCGCCTCAGTGGCCGCCGTCACTTCAAGCGCTCCGGCGGACGTCTCCTCGGCGATCGCCGCCACCTCTTGCGTCTGCGCCGCCACTCGCTCCATGTGGCTCATTTGGTTTTTCGCCAGCTCGGCGATGTCATGAACGGCGCGGATCACTTCGCCGGCCGATGATGCCATAGCGGCGATCGCCTCATTCGTCTGTTTCCCTTTCGCCGCTTCGGCCGACGCCGCGGCGGCTTGCTCGTCCATTTGCACGACGACCCGGGCAACCTCGGTTTGGATCGTATTCACCAATTCGGCAATTTGTTTCACCGCCGCCGCGCTTTCATCAGCCAACTTGCGCACTTCCTCGGCGACAACGGCGAATCCCCGCCCGTGTTCGCCGGCGCGGGCCGCCTCGATGGACGCGTTGAGCGCCAGCAAGTTCGTCTGTTCGGCCATATCGGCGACAAGCAACGTAATGTGGCTGATTTGTTTCGCGTGTTTTTCAAGCTGCTTGACCGCTGCCCGCGACAGCTCTTGATCGTTGGCCAGCTGCTCAATGCCGCTGATGAGGGAATGGGTCTGCTCACGGCTCGCCTTGAGCGTCTCCGTCATCCCTTGCACGGATCGCTCCGCCCGTTCAGCGGTGTCTTTCACCTTCAAGGCAATGGCAAGCACATCTTCAGCCGCCTCCGCCGCTTCTTGAACCGCCTCGGCCGATGCGGAAGCCCCTTTGGAAATCTCATCCATCGTCGCCGCAATCTCCCGAGCGCGGCCGGCCGCCGCTTCAGACGCCTGCTTCATTTCCGCCGTCTTTTCATTCGTCCGCGCCGCATGGGTTTCAATGTTGACGATGACGGCGCGCAAGTGATCAAGCATTCGGTTGAAGGCGACAGCGAGCGAGCGGATTTCATCGTTGGCCGAAGGCAGTGGCACGTCTTCTTCGATGCGCCCGCTCGCCGCTTTCACTGCGGCTTCCTCAAGCTGCTGCAGCGGTTTGGTGATCCAGCCGGCGGCAAAATAGGCGAGCGCTCCGGACCAAGCAATGCCGAGCGCTAAAATGACGATGGTGAACGCCCCTTTGTTGAAGGCGGAAAACCACCAGTCATACAACACATACAAATACAGAGCACTTGTCGAATAAGTGATAAGCGCCAACAGCGTCACAAATATGACGAGCTTCAAGCGCAAACTAAACCGGCGCTGCGTCTTCCCCATCGTTCTCCCCCTTATCCGTCGTCCTTTCACAGCTCTGTCCGCAATTTTTCCGCCAAGCGGTCAATGAGCGCCTCCAGCTCATCGCGCGCTGCCCGATACGCTTCGAGCGGCCCGCCGAACGGATCGGCGATGTCTCCGTCCGTTCCCGCCGCGAATTGCTTCAATGTAAACGTTTTGTCTTTCGCCTCTGGAAAACGTTGAATGATCATCTCCTTATGGCCGGATGTCATCGTCAGCACATGGGTCGCCCAATCAATGTGCTCTTTTTTCAGCAATGAAGAGCGGTGCTCCGCTTCAATGCCTTTTTCCCTCAACGCCATCTTCGCCTGATCGGACGCTTCGCTCCCTTCGGCGGCAAATACACCGGCTGACTTGACCTCGACGCCGGGCAGCCGCTTGTTGGCCAAAAGCGCCGCGGCCATCGGGCTCCGGCACGTGTTCCCTGTACAGACAAATAAAATGCGATACGACATGCCATCACCTCTTCCCCTTCCATCACTTATCATCAATATATCATAGGCAAAAGGGCAAAAAAAAGCAGGCAGTCCGTTTTTTCCCCGCCTGAGGTGAAAAACGCCCGCCCGAAAACCGGTGGGCAACGTTCCGTCGGGACGGCAAAATCGCGGTTGACAAGCGTCCCTCCTAGAAGGCTGGTGATTTAAGAGGGCAAGCCGCTGATCAAACCTGTTTCTCAAATGGATAAGCCTCGTCGCATCAGGAGCGCCTCTCAAACATTCCCCCACTGCTCAAGAGAAACAACCGTTTTTCACCAGCCTCCTAGGGGGCTGGTGATTTAATCGTGGATACCGCTTTACCATGTCATTTCTCAATTAGAAAAACCTTGTTACATCGGTCCTGCTTTTCCGCTCATTCTCCCATTGATGAAAGGAATCAGCGGTTTTTCACCGCCCTTCTAGGCCGGTCACCAGAACAACAGCTTGAACCCAAACGCCAGCAGAATGCTGCCGCCCAGCGCCTCGCTGTATGCGCCAAGCCATTGCTGAACGCGGCGACCGACAATCAGGCCCATCCACGTCAATCCCATGCTAAACAAGCCGAACAGGAAAATTGTTGCCATCGTCCGCGCCCCGAAAATGCCGAGGCTCAACCCGACCGAAAAACTGTCCAAACTGACGGTAAAAGCAAAAAAAAGCAGCCCTGCCCCGCGCGGAAACAGCGGTGAGCCGCCCTCGTGCCGAAACGAGGTGACAATCATTTGTCCGCCGAGCCATAACAGCAGCGCGCCTCCCGTATACGTCGCAAAGCTTCCTAATTCACGCGACAACAGGCGGCCGACGGCCATGCCGACAAGCGGCATGACAATGTGAAACAAGCCGACCGTCAGGCCGATGTAAAAGATTTGCCGAAGCCGAAGACGCAGCATCCCCATCCCCAAGGCGACCGAAAATGCGTCCATTCCCAGTGCGAACGCCATCATCGACAGCGCCATCATTTCTCCGACTAGCGCGCCCATGTTTCTCCCCTCCCGGACTGGCCTTACTGCTAGCATATGCGCGCGCAAAACGGTTTAGACATAGGGCGGGAGCTAAAAGGGACCTCCCCCAATGCCAGGAAGCTTTCATGCGGGCGTCATTCCGGTGCAGCAATCGCGCTAACGCCAAAAAACAAGGGCGCCTCACCAATGCGATGAAGCCCCCACGACCGTTTTCCTATATAGCGTCTCCCACCAGCAGCCTGTTTCTCATTCCGACTGCGTTGCTGCCCGACACGCGGCTTCCCGACGTCGTTGTCGCCGAAGCGGAACGCGAAACGGGAACCCCGCGCCTCATGATTTAAAAAATCGTTTTAGTCGTTCGAGTTTCGCCTTGATCTCCTCAAAAGCCGCGACTCGCTCGTTCCCCCCAAACTCGGCTGGTTGGAGAGGCGGAGCGCCAAGACGAACCGGCTTCCGCTTCACTCCGGTTGCTCATGGATGACACCTCTGTTCGAACGATCGATGTTCGCATGCACCCGTTGAACTTCACTCCTGTTGTTCATGGATGACCGGAAAATCCCGATGACTTTTTTGAAAGGAAATGAACTTCACTCGTGTTGTTCATGGATGACACGCCCCCCGGCAGCTTTGCGCAACCGGTTCATCAAGGCGACGCCGATTCCTTCTTCTGGAAACGCCTCGCTGTAAACCAGGTCCACATTCGCGTCATCAAACCGACGCAGCGCATCATATAATTGACGGGCGACCGTCTCAAGCGCCCGGCGCGTCCCGCACGAAATGACGATATCGGCCGCATACTGTCCGCGGTGTTCTTCGGTCGTCAACACCCCGACCGCTTTTCCTTCCGCCCGGCTTTCCTCAACGAGCCGCTGCAAAAACGCTGGCGAACCGGCAACGATCCAAAGCGGCGCTTTCGGTGCATAGTGCGTGTATTTCATCCCCGGCGCTTTCGGTGCCCCCGGCTCATGTTCTTGACCAGCCGCTTCAGCCACATGACCGATCACCTCCATGAGCGCTTCTTTCGTCACTCCGCCGGGGCGTAAAATCGTCGGCACTGTCTGGCTGCAGTCAAGCACCGTCGATTCGACGCCGATGCCGGTAGGTCCGCCGTCCATCACCCCGGCAATGCGCCCGTTTAAATCGGCGAGCACATGGGCCGCCGTCGTCGGGCTCGGCCGGCCGGAACGGTTGGCGCTCGGAGCGGCGAGCGCCAACCCGCTTTCCTCGATCAAGGCGAGCGCCAACGGATGCGCGGGCATGCGCACCGCCACAGTCGGAAGCCCGGCAGTCACGCGCTCGGACACGGCTCCTTTCCGTTTCGGCAACACGAGCGTGAGCGGGCCCGGCCAAAACCGCTCCATCAATGTCCTAGCCAGCGGCGGAATCGCCGCCACTACGGACTCCGCCTGCGCCATCGTCGCGACGTGAACGATGAGCGGATTGTCACTCGGCCGGCCTTTGGCGGCAAAAATTTTTTCCACCGCCTCCGTATTCGCTGCATCGGCCCCTAGTCCGTACACCGTTTCAGTCGGAAACGCGACAACCTCTCCTACTCGCAGCCACTCGGCCGCTTCCCGTATTTGTGGATAAGACTGTTGTTTATCAACAATATTATCCACAACCCAAACACGCGTTTTCAATCGGTTTCACCTTCTTCATCGCCGTCGTTCGTTTTGAAATCAAGCCGATTTTCGTTCCTTGCCAGATCCCCTTCCCGGCTTTTCTTAAAAGTTATACACAAAATGTGAATAAGTTTGTTGTTTTTGTGGATAACTATGTGGACAACTGCCATCAGCGTGCCCAACCTAACGCTGGCTAGGGTGGAGGCCACGGCCGCCGCAACGCTTTTCAAACGCTCTTCCCCTCTTCGCTCACCGGCCGTGACCGCTTTTACGGAACGAGGCGGTCGAACCATTCTTTGAAGAAAAATCTCACTTCGACCGGTTGCTCCGCCTCGGTTACAGCCAAGGAAGACTTTCGCTCCTCGCCATCATCGGTTTGAACGGAACCTGCGTCGCCGTTTGACCCAGCTTGACTCGCTCCCCCGGCCGCCTCCTTGGCTGAACTAACCGTTTCCCGTCCGCGCGGCTCCACCTTTTCTTCCCGAACCGTCTCATCCTCGCCGTTCGGCTGGCCCGGCCCGTGATTCGGCGTCTGGCTCGCCATCATCATAACGGCATCACCGTTGGAAAAATCAAGGAAGCAAAGCGGCGGAAACAGGACGCACCACCAGTTCGCCCCTTTTCCCTCCCCAAGGGTAATCAAGACCGCCTCGTACGTGCCGGCTGGGTATACGTAATCGCCATACACTTTCGTCGGAAAACGAACCGGCCGAAACTCCACTTTGTACGGCTGGTGGCTTCGTTCATCACGAAGGACGCGAGCGACGGTTTGTTCAATGTCCGGCAAATGGGAGCGAATGACGCGCTTCGCTTCGGCCAGCGATGTCAATTCGGCCACCCACCCGTTGATTTGCGCGTTGACCGCATCGCGCACTTTCCGTTTCAGCTCCTGGTCTTGCGCGGCATCGCTGTTCGCCAAAATGCGCAGGCGGATCGCGTCATTGGGAATGACGACCGCCGCGTTCGCCCCGGCGTTCGTCTGCTGGCCATACAGATGAACGAGCACACCTGTCGCTAATAGAATCATATATAAACATACGGCTATCGCATTTCCTTTTATCCGCATGATTGGCACCGTCCTTTCATCATTCATTGTGGACGGTGCCGCTTTGTTTTAAACCTATGAATCTAATTTTTTCTTGTCATATAAACCATTCGATCCTTGCCGTTCAAATCAAAGGCCACTTCGACCCGCGCCTCCGGAAACGCCGTCGCCAACAGGGCGGCCACCGCCTCCCCTTGCCCGGCGCCAATCTCAAAAGCCGCAAGCGCCGTTTCTTTCAACACCAATGGCAGCTCGCGGGCAAAGCGGCGGTAAAAATCCAAGCCGTCGCGGCCGCCGAAAAGGGCCGTGTGCGGTTCGTAGTCTCTCACCACCGGGGAAAGCATAGCGGCGTCCGTCTCGGCAATGTACGGCGGATTCGAAACGACCACATCGACGGTTCGCCCTTGTTCGATGAGCGGCTGCAACAAGTCGCCGCGCAAAAACGAAACGTTCGCCCCGAGCCGCCGGGCATTTTCCCCGGCAATGGCGAGCGCCGCTTCGGAAATATCGGTGGCGGTCACCGACAACGCCTTGTTCTCGAGCGCCAACGTCACCGCGATCGCTCCGCTTCCGGTACCAACATCGACGACATCGATCCGCTCGCGGCCGGCAAATAGGCGCGCCACGCGCTCAAGGACGCCAAGCACCAACTCTTCCGTTTCCGGGCGCGGAATGAGCACATGGCGGTTCACAAGGAACGGCCGTCCGTAAAACCGTTCGTGGCCGATCAAATATTGAACCGGTACATGGTCTACGGCATGGCGGCGCACATCGGCCGCGAACCGCTCGTACACCGCTTCCGCGACCGGCTCGCGCCAACGGGCGAACAGCCCGGCCCGATCGGTGCGCAAATGGTGGCACAATAGCCACTCCGCCGCCCGCTCCTCTTTTCCGTAGGCGCGCAAAAAAGAAGAAGCCCAAGCGAGGACTTCATGCACGTTACGACGCATCGTTCGCTTGCTCCAATTTTTTCGCTTGGTCATCCAAAATAAGAGCCTCAATGATTTCATCCAAATGCCCATCGAGCACTTGGTCGAGCTTTTGGATCGTCAGCCCGATGCGATGGTCGGTAACGCGGTTTTGCGGAAAGTTGTACGTGCGGATGCGCTCGGAACGGTCGCCGGTGCCGACCGCTTGCTTGCGCGTTTGGTCGTATTCAGCGCGCGCTTCTTGCTGGTATTTGTCATAAATGCGGGCGCGCAACACTTTCATCGCTTTTTCTTTGTTTTTGATTTGCGATTTTTCGTCTTGGCACGTGACGACAATGCCGGTCGGAATATGGGTGAGGCGCACGGCCGACATCGTCGTGTTGACGCTTTGCCCGCCGGGTCCGCTGGAGGCAAACGTGTCGACGCGAATGTCTTTTTCGTTGATTTCGACTTCGATGTCTTCCATCTCCGGCAGGCAGGCGACCGTTGCCGTTGACGTATGGATGCGCCCGCCTGATTCCGTTTCCGGGACGCGCTGGACGCGATGGGCGCCGTTTTCAAACTTCAGCTTGGAATACACCCCTTTGCCGTTGATCATAAAAATGATTTCTTTATAGCCGCCGAGGCCGGTCGGGCTCGCTTCGATCACTTCCGTCTTCCACCCTTGCGATTCCGCATAGCGCGTATACATCCGGTACAAGTCGCCGGCAAACAGCGCCGCCTCTTCGCCACCGGCGGCGGCGCGGATTTCCATGATGACGTTTTTCTCATCGTTCGGGTCTTTCGGCAAAAGCAGTACTTTCAGCTTGTCAACGAGCGCCTCTTCCCGTTCTTCGAGCTCAGCAATTTCCTCTTTCACCATCTCGCGCAGCTCGGGTTCCAGCTTTTCTTCGAGCATCGCTTTCGCTTCCAAGAGCTGCTCGCGAACCGACTTGTATTCCCGGTATGTTTGCACCGTTTCCTCCAAATCGGCTTGTTCTTTCGAATAATCGCGCAACTTTTTCGGATCGTTGATGACGTCGGGGTCCATCAGCAGCTCATTCAATTTTTCGTACCGTTGTTCGACAGCTTCCAACCGGTCAAACACATGATTCACCTCTGTTTTTGCACACAGTCTAATTTTAGATTATACCACGAAACGCGGCCAAACAAAAACCCCCGCCTTCGGCAAGCGGGAGCTGTCAGTTGACGCGGACGATGATTTCGTATGTTGGAATCGCTTTGGTCAACAGCTGGTCGATGCGGCGCGCTTCGTGCTGTCGCTCTTTAGCGGACAGCGTATCCGGCGCATCGACCGTTACATACAGATTGCTGCCATGAAACCAAATAGAATCGACGCGGTCGTCGGTATGACGTTCAATCAGTTGCACCGCCTTGCGCAGATCGGCGCGCTGGTTTTCGCTTCCTTCCGTTAGACTGATGAAATTCGGGTTTTGCCGCGTTTTCTCCGGGTCATCAAAACGGTTGTACAGGTCGCGATCCGCGTCGATGTTCGGCCGCTCCTCCGTCATGAGGCGCGCGCCGTTTTTGTCCTCGCTTTGCTGGCGATACGACGGATGATCCGGACGCAGCGAACAAGCGGAAAGAAGCAAAGCACATCCTAACAGCCCAATGCGTTTCATTGATTTCGCCTCCTTGCTGTTAGGATGTCCATGACCGACGGCAATATTTCTTCCATCATTCGCCCGCTTGTTCACCGGCCGACAGCCAAGGCGCGCCGGCCGCTCTTGCCGCGATCTGCGCCCGCTATGGCCCCGGCATGCGCCGGCTTGACAGCACCGCTTCGTTTCCCGTGAAAATGCCGAACTGACGCGGATTTTCATCCTCTGGTGGAGGGCAGATCACACTGCCCATGAAACTTTTCCACGAAAATGCTGAACTGAAGCCGATTTTCATCCCCGAGTGGAGGGCAGACCGCGCTGCCCATGAAACTTTTCCACGAAAATGCTGAACTGAAGCCGATTTTCATCCCCGAGTAGAGGGCAGACCGCGCTGCCCATGAAACTTTTCCTTCTCACTCACCGGCATGCTCAGCCAAGGAGTGGGGGCGTTTGGGCGGTTTGCCCGGCACTTCATGGTGATGGCGGCAGCGCGGCTCATACGCTTCGCTGGCGCCGACAAGAATGACGGGATCATCATAAGAGGCCGGGACACCGTTAATCAACCGCTGCGTCCGGCTGGCCGGGGAGCCGCAGACGGTGCATACTGCCTGCAATTTCGTCACCGATTCCGCGATCGCCATCAGCGTCGGCACCGGCCCGAACGGCTCGCCGCGGAAATCTTGGTCGAGCCCAGCGGCGATGACGCGATACCCGCGGTCGGCGAGCGTTTGCACGACATCGATGATGTCATCGGAAAAAAATTGCACTTCGTCAATGGCGACCACATCGGTCGCGGCGGTAATGTAGCGGAACATTTCCTCCGGCGTCGCGACCGGAATGGCGATCACCGAATTGCCGTTGTGCGAAACGACCGCATCATCGCTGTAACGGTTGTCCATCGTTGGCTTGAATACTTTCACTTCCTGCCTGGCGAACTGGGCGCGGCGAACGCGGCGAATCAATTCTTCCGACTTGCCGGAGAACATGCTGCCGCAAATGACTTCCAGCCAGCCGGACTGTGTCATCACATACATGGAGGCCTCTCCTTTCACACCACACTATCATCTAGACGGGCGCCGAAGCAAACGCGAGCAACAAGCGCCGGCATCCGTTCTCACGAAAAAGCAGGCAAGTGTCCGCTTGCCTGCTTTCGCTCGTCCTTGTTATTGAAGGCCGTATTTTTTATTGAATTTGTCCACGCGGCCCGCGGCGGTGACGAATTTTTGTTTGCCCGTGAAGAACGGATGGCACTCCGAGCAAATCTCCACGCGCAGTTCGTCTTTGACCGAACCGCTTTCGAATTCGTTGCCGCATGCGCAGCGGACGATGACTTTTTTGTACGCTGGATGGATCCCTTGTTTCATCGTTTTCATCTCCTTCCGCCCTGGATCTCGTCGAAACAGAGTGATTCATTCGTGGGGCGCTTCCGCCTAGCCGGGGAAGCGCTGCGTTCAGAACGGCCGGAGCGCATCCACAGACGCCCGCGGCCGACAAAGACCGTTTTACGTACAACCTTGTGATGGCCCAATCGAAACACACATGACAAGATTATAACAGCTTTTCTGAGGTTTTGCAACGGGCAAATCCCGACAAATACAGGAAACCCCGCTGAGCCGCGGCGGCAACGGAGCGAGGCGAAACGCGCCGGCGCCAACCAAGAGCCAGACCTCGTCCTGACCGCGCCGCCCGCTTGTGTTGGGCCTCCTTAAATGCGGAGTGGACCTCCGTTTTTCCACTCTTGATCGAGCAAGGCGAAAAACTCTTCGTTGGACTTTGTGCGGCGCAGCTTGTTCAAAAACCGCTCAATAAAGTCCGGCGAATCAGCCATCGTTTTGCGGATCGCCCACAATTTGTCCAAATGCTCTTTCGGAATGAGCAGCTCCTCTTTGCGCGTTCCCGAGCGGCGAATGTCGATCGCCGGGAAAATGCGGCGCTCGGCGAGCGACCGATCGAGGTGCAGCTCCATGTTGCCGGTGCCTTTAAACTCTTCGTAAATGACATCGTCCATGCGCGATCCGGTGTCGATGAGAGCCGTTGCCAAAATCGTGAGGCTGCCGCCTTCCTCAATGTTGCGCGCCGCGCCGAAAAACCGCTTCGGCCGGTGAAACGCCGCCGGATCAATCCCGCCCGACAGCGTGCGGCCGCTCGGCGGAATGACGAGGTTGTACGCCCGGGCGAGGCGCGTGATGCTGTCCATCAAAATCACGACATCGCGCTTATGTTCGACTAGCCGCATCGCCCGCTCCAAAACGAGCTCCGCCACGCGGATATGGTTTTCCGGCACTTCGTCAAACGTCGAGCTAACCACTTCGCCTTGCACCGACCGCTCAATGTCGGTCACCTCTTCCGGCCGTTCATCAATGAGGAGAACGATGAGTTCGACATCCGGATGATTGGTCGTGATGCTGTTGGCAATTTCCTTTAGCAGCATCGTTTTCCCAGCTTTGGGCGGCGCGACGATCAATCCGCGCTGGCCAAAACCGACCGGGGCGATCAAATCAATGATGCGGGTCGACAGCTTGTCCGGGGTCGTCTCCAATTTCATTTGCCGGTTTGGATATAACGGGGTCAGCGCCGGAAAGTGAACGCGTTCCTTGGCGATCTCTGGATCCTCGCCGTTGACCGCCTCGACGTGAAGCAAGCCGAAGTAGCGCTCATTTTCCTTTGGTGGTCGCACTTTTCCAGACACTTTATCCCCGTTGCGCAAATCAAAACGGCGAATCTGGGAAGCGGAAATGTAAATGTCTTCCGAGCTCGGGGAATAACCGACAGGCCGCAAAAAGCCAAACCCTTCGGACGGTATGATTTCGAGAACGCCTTCCATGAAAGAGAGGCCGTCTTGTTCGGCACGCGCTTTCAAAATGGCAAAAATAAGCTCTTTTTTCGTCAACTTGCTATAGTATGATATTTTGTACTGTTTGGCGAGCTCATACAGCTCTTTTAATTTCATGTTTTCTAAGGCCGCTAACGTTAGTTCCATCTCGACACCACGCTTTGCAAAGTTTCCTATTCTCCCATCGTGCGCATTCGGATATATCGATCATCAATTTCCACGGGCGAAGGGATCATTCGTTTCGAAGATAATGAAGGCTGAATAAAAGGAAAGTAGAATGGCAGAGCTTATTTTTGCACAGGCAACACGACTATTTTACCCCTTTTTCTCCCTTTTAATCAATCTTTTTTTGTTTTTTTCGGCGGGGCGCGGCGCGAGGGGCCGGCGCCGCCGTCAAGCCGAGATGGAAGGCAGGTCACTTAATGACCAAATTCGGCTTTTTCTTCAAGCTATGCCGCCCTTCGATGAAGCGAACGGTGCCCGACTTGGCGCGCATGACGACCGAGTGGGTGAGGCCGTATGCTCCCTTCAGCTGCACGCCGCGCAGCAGTTCCCCGTCGGTGACACCGGTGGCGGCAAAAATCGCGTCGTCCCCTTTCACGAGGTCGTCCATGCGCAGCACTTTGTTGACGTCGATCCCCATTTGTTTGCACCGCTCAAGTTCGGCATCATTTTGCGGCAGCAGTTTCCCTTGCAGCTCGCCGCCAAGGCATTTCAGCGCGACGGCCGCAAGCACCCCTTCCGGCGCGCCGCCGGAGCCGAACAAAATATCGACGCCGGTATGGTCAAACGCCGTATTGATGGCAGCAGCGACGTCACCGTCATTGATGAGCTTGATGCGGGCGCCGGCCTCGCGCAGCTCGTGGATGAGACGCTCGTGGCGCGGGCGATTGAGAACAACGGCAACGACGTCTTCAATGTCTTTATTTTTCGCTTTCGCTACTGCTTTTAAATTGTCAATGATCGGCGCTTCGATGTCGATCATCCCGACCGCTTCCGGGCCGACCGCGATTTTTTCCATGTACATGTCCGGGGCGTGAAGCAGATGACCGTGATCAGCGACGGCGACGACCGCCAAGGCGTTCCATCCCCCTGAGGCGACGATGTTTGTCCCTTCCAATGGGTCAACCGCGACATCAACACGCGGACCGTAGCCGTTGCCAAGTTTTTCCCCGATGTACAACATCGGCGCCTCGTCCATTTCTCCTTCCCCGATGACGACCGTCCCTTTCATCGGCACGGTGTCAAATACGTCGCGCATGGCCGATGTCGCCGCCTCGTCGGCTTCATTTTTTTTCCCGCGCCCCATCCAGCGAGCGGCGGCCAGCGCCGCCGCCTCGGTGACGCGCACGAGTTCCATTGACAAGCTTCGCTCCATCGTTGTTCTCCCCTTCCCCTTTGCCCTTGGTGTTACGCGTTTTTCACTTGTTCCACTTCTTCATCAGTCATTTTTTCGCGCCAAATGACAGCGCCGATGTCGGACAGTTTTTCCACCAAGCCGCTGTAGCCGCGGTCGATATGCTCAACGCCAGTGATTTCCGTCATCCCCTCCGCCATCATCCCGGCGATGACAAGCGCTGCCCCGGCGCGCAAATCGCTCGCTTTCACCTTTGCCCCTTGCAGCTTGACCGGGCCGGTGACAATGGCCGAGCGGCCTTCGACTTTGACGTTGGCGTTCATGCGCCGCAACTCGTCGATATGCTTGAAGCGGGCGCTGTAAATCGTATCGGTGACGACGCTTGTCCCGTTCGCCTTTGTCAGCAATGCGGTAAACGGCTGCTGCAAATCGGTCGGAAACCCTGGATAGACGAGCGTCTTGACGTCAACCGCTTTCAAAACCTCGGTGCCGGCGACCAAAATCTGATCTTCGCCCGTCTCGACGCGCACGCCCATTTCGCGCAATTTCGCCGTCAGCGACTCAACGTGCTGAGGGATGACGTTATCAACGATGACCTCGCCGCCAGTGGCCGCAGCGGCAATCATATACGTTCCGGCTTCGATCCGGTCCGGAATGATGGCGTGTCGGCAGCCCGATAATTTTTCGACGCCGTCAATGCGAATGACATCGGTGCCGGCTCCTTTGATTTTCGCGCCCATGTTCGACAGCAATGTCGCCACATCGATGATTTCCGGCTCTTTCGCCGCATTTTCAATGATCGTCCGCCCTTTGGCGCGCACCGCCGCCAGCATGATGTTGATCGTTGCCCCGACGCTGACGACGTCCAAAAAAATGCGGGCCCCGCGCAGCTCCTCGGCGCGCAAATAAATCGCGCCCTGCTCGTTCGTCACCGTGGCGCCGAGCGCCTCAAACCCTTTAATATGTTGATCGATCGGGCGCGGTCCAAGGTGGCAGCCGCCCGGCAAGCCGACAACCGCTTTTTTGAAGCGGCCGAGCATCGCTCCCATCAAATAGTACGAGGCGCGCAGTTTTTTTACTTTCCCGTTGGGGAGCGGCATGGACACCATATCCGTCGGGTCGATAACCGCCTCTTTGCCGTCAAATGAAAACGCCCCGCCGATTTCTTCGATTAAGCTTCCTAAAATGCGCACATCGGAAATATCCGGCAATCCCTCGATCGTCACCGGCGACTCGGCCAAAATCGCGGCCGGAATCAAGGCGACGGCGCTGTTTTTCGCGCCGCTCACTTTGATCGTCCCGCGCAGCCGCTCCCCGCCGATGATTTTGATTTTATCCATCGTCGTCTCCCTTCTTTGCACAGAAGTTGGCTTCCTTTGCAGGCCGAGAATGCAGCGCCGCGGGCCGAACGCCCAGCGCAAGACAAAAAAAGGCGGGCCCGCTTCACCGAGAAACCGAAGGGCTTTCCTGTTATTGTTTCCGATTCCAGTCGGCAAGAAACTTCTCGATCCCTTGATCGGTCAGCGGATGGTGGAACAGCTGCATCAGCACTTTGTACGGCACGGTGGCGATATGCGCTCCGCGCAGCGCGGCTTCTGTCACATGGTGCGGATGGCGAATCGAAGCGGCGATGATCTCCGTCTCAATGCCGTGAATGTTGAAAATGTCAGCGATGGTGGAAATGAGCTCCAAGCCGTTGTGGCCGATGTCGTCGAGGCGACCGAGAAACGGCGAGACGTAGGTGGCGCCAGCGCGCGCAGCCAGCAGCGCTTGGTTGGCGGTAAACACGAGCGTAACGTTCGTTTTGATGCCTTTTTCGCTGAATGTTTTCACCGCCTTTAGCCCTTCCGGCGTCATCGGCACTTTAATCGTGATGTTCGGGGCGATTTTGGCCAACTCCTCGCCCTCTTCGATCATGCCGCCCGCATCGGTCGAGATGACTTCGGCGCTGACCGAACCGGAAACGATCGATGTAATTTCGCGGAGCCGCTCGTGGAATGACACGTTTTCCTTCGCCACAAGGCTCGGATTGGTCGTCACCCCAGCCAAAATCCCAAGTTCATGAGCATGTTTAATTTCTTCCAAATTGGCCGTATCAATGAAAAATTTCATGGCGGACCCTCCTTCGTTCATGATGAGACGAAAACAAGCAGGCCAGTCCAAGCGGCGGGCGAACCCGCCGGTTGGACAAGGTTATTGCGCCGCTTTGCCAGACGAACCGAACTCGCGCATTTTGCCAATGACCGTCGCTTTGATGGCATCGCGACCCGGACCGATGATTTTGCGCGGGTCGTAAACGTTCGGGTCGCTAGCGAGCAGCTCGCGGACGACTTTCGTGAACGCCATTTGGTTTTCGGTATTGACGTTGATTTTCGATGTGCCAAGGGAAATGGCGCGCTGAATTTGTTCGGTCGGAATGCCGGTGCCGCCGTGGAGCACGAGCGGGACGCCGGTCAGGTCGCGGATTTGTTCCATTTCGGCAAATCCGAGCTTCGGTTCCCCTTTGTACGGGCCATGCACCGAGCCGAGAGCCGGAGCGAGACAGTCGATGCCCGTCCGTTTGACAAGCTCTTCACATTCTTTCGGGTCGGCGTAAATAATCCCTTCGCCGACGACATCATCTTCCTGCCCGCCGACGATGCCGAGCTCGGCTTCAACCGAAACGCCGCGCGCATGGGCATATTCGACGACTTGCGAGGTGATGCGGACGTTTTCCTCAAACGGATGATGAGAGGCGTCAATCATGACCGAGGTGAATCCAGCGTCGATGGCTGCTTTGCATTTTTCAAAACTCGAGCCATGGTCTAGGTGAATGGCGACCGGAACCGTGATGTTCATGTCTTCCATCAAGCCTTTCACCATGTTGACGACCGTTTTAAACCCGCTCATGTAGCGGGCCGCTCCTTCGGAAACGCCGAGAATGACCGGCGATTTTTCTTCTTCGGCCGCCGCTAGAATGGCTTGCGTCCATTCCAAGTTGTTAATGTTGAACTGGCCGACCGCGTATTTGCCGCGCAGCGCGTCGTTGAGCATCTCCTTCATTGATACTAACGGCATGGTTCTATCCTCCTTCGCTGATCATCGCCCTTGCCACCCAAGCGGAACGTGAACCGGCAGGCGCAAAGGGCATCTACGTTATAAGCATACCAACTTGCCGGCAAAACAGCAACATTTCCATTCGGAGCCCGGCAGCTGGCAGCCCGCGAAGCCTCTCTTTACAGCGCCAAGCATTTTTTGACCGCCGCGCGCAAATCATCGATGTCAAACGGCTTGGCAAAATGCATCAGCGCTCCGAGCTCTTTCGTTTCTTGAATCATATCCAGCTCGCCATAGGCGGTCATGATGATCACTTTCATATCAGGGTCGATGTCTTTGAGCCGCTTTAAAATCTCAATGCCATCCATGCCGGGAATTTTCATGTCCAAAAGCACTAAATCGGGGCGATGCTTGCGAGCGATTTCGAGCGCCTGCATGCCGTTGGCGGCCTGATAGGTCGCATATCCTTCCCGCTGAAACACTTCGTTTAACAAAATGCGGATGCCGTATTGGTCATCAACAATTAAGATTTTGCTTTCCACCGCTATGCACCTCTATTCTTTTGTTCTTTCTATTAATCTTTCGCATTTCCCGAACGTATTTCCTGCCTGCTTTTCTTGACATTTGCATGTTTTGTATAATAACGGCGAAAGGAGGCCGAACAATGAAAATTTTGACGACCCAAACGATCGGACTGCTGCAAAAAATCGCGGCTGACGAGGAACCGGCCATCGAAGACGGGGCGCGTCTGCTCGCCCAGGCCGCTATCGGCGATGGACGCATTTGGCTGTATGGCAGCGGTGAACTCGATGCGGTCGCCGCCACCGCGCTTCTTGGCCCTGATCCGTTGCCGAAAGCCAAACGGATGGAACCGACGGCAACCAGTGATTGGCGGGAAACGGATCGCGCGCTTCTCTTCGCTCGCTTTTCCAATGATTGTGAGGCCATTCGCCTCGTCGAACAGCTGCAGGCACACGGCGTCGATGCAGTGGCCGTCGCGGCGCTCGTCAAGGATGACCCCGGACTGGCCGATATAGCTACCGTCTTTATCGACAGCAAACTTTCCCGTCCGCTCGTGCCAACCGAAGACGGCCGCCGCATCGGCATGCCGACGATCATCACCGCTTCCTTCGTCTACTACGGGCTGCGCGTGTTGCTCGATGAAATTTTATCGGAATATGAATAACGCTCGCCATCCAAAATGTGCGCTCTCCTGTCGGCTGAAGGAAAAAGGAAGAGAAGCCGCACCTAAGTCAACGGGCATCGTGCTTAAAAAAGAAAGGGAGCTGAACCCAAAAAGCTGTTCGGTGGCTTTTTGGGACAGCTCCGTTTTCGTCATTGTTTCAGCGACGCTCTGACAAACTCGCGGAACAGCGGCTGCGGCCGCGTCGGGCGCGAGGTGAACTCCGGGTGAAACTGCGCAGCGACGAACCAAGGATGGTCTTTCAGCTCGATCACCTCGACCAACCGGCCGTCCGGGCTCGTGCCGGAGAAAACAAACCCGTGCTCTTCCATGATCGAACGGTATTGATTATTGAACTCATACCGATGGCGATGGCGCTCGTAAACGACCTTGTCGCCGTAAGCCGCATAAGCAAGCGTACCTTCCTGCAGCTTGCATGGATACAAGCCGAGCCGGAGCGTGCCGCCCATGTCCTCGACATCTTTTTGTTCCGGAAGCAAGTCGATGATCGGATGCGGCGTGTTGGCATCAAATTCGGAGGAATGAGCGCCGGAGAGGCCGACGACATTCCGGGCAAATTCGATCGACGCGAGCTGCATTCCTAAGCAAATGCCGAAAAACGGCACGCGCTGCTCGCGGGCGTAGCGAATCGCCTCCATTTTCCCTTCAACCCCGCGATCGCCAAACCCACCCGGAACTAAAATGCCGTCCGCTTCTTTCAACAGATCGGCCACATTGTCCCGCGTCACATGCTCGGCATTGATCCACTGAATATCGATGTCGGTGTCAAACGCATACCCCGCATGACGGAGCGCCTCAACAACCGAAATATAGGCGTCCGGAAGCTCGACGTATTTGCCGACGAGGGCGATTTTCGTCGTTTTCGATAAGTTGCGCACTTTCTCCACGAGCGCTTTCCATTCGGTCATGTCCGCTTCACGGCAGTTGAGGCGCAAATGTTCGCACACGATTTGGTCGAGCTTTTGCTCCTGCAGCATGAGCGGCACCGCATACAGCGTGTCGGCATCGCGCGCTTCAATGACCGCTTTTGGATCGATGTCGCAAAAGAGGGCGATTTTGTCTTTCATTTCTTGCGGCATCGGCATTTCCGTGCGCACGACGATGACGTTCGGCTGGATGCCGAGGCTGCGCAATTCTTTGACGCTATGCTGCGTCGGCTTCGTTTTCATTTCCCCGGCCGCCTTGATGTACGGCACGAGCGTGCAGTGGATGTACATGACGTTTTCGCGGCCGACGTCGCTTTTGATCTGGCGAATCGCCTCTAAAAACGGGAGCGATTCGATGTCGCCGACCGTGCCGCCGATTTCCGTAATGACGACATCCGCGTTCGTTTCTCGTCCGGCACGGAAAACGCGTTCTTTGATCTCGTTGGTAATGTGCGGAATGACTTGCACCGTGCCGCCTAGGTAGTCGCCGCGCCGCTCTTTGCGGATGACGGCGGAATAAATTTTCCCGGTCGTGACGTTGCTATATTTGTTCAAATTAATATCGATAAACCGTTCATAATGCCCTAAATCCAAGTCTGTCTCCGCACCGTCGTCGGTGACGAACACCTCACCGTGCTGGTACGGGCTCATCGTCCCTGGGTCGACGTTGATGTACGGGTCAAACTTTTGGATCGTCACGTTCAGGCCGCGGTTTTTCAACAGCCGCCCGAGCGATGCCGCCGTGATCCCTTTTCCGAGCGAGGAAACGACGCCGCCGGTCACAAAAATGTACTTCGTCATTTTGTCTTCCCCCTTGCCGAAATTACCATGACAGTTTCAGTGTTTGCGAAAGCTGCAAATAAAAAACGCTCCGCTTACATCCGTAAGGGAGCGATCCATCCGTGCGTTTTCAAGAGCCCAACACACATTGTACCGGCTTCGTCCGGCAAAGTCAAGCGATTATTCGTCTTCTTCTGTCTCTTCGAGATCGAGCTCTTCATCGAGCGGCTCATCGTCGAGCTCAAACTCTTCGTCGCCGAGAATGTCATCGTCAAACCCGACATCTTCATCAAGGTCAAACTCTTCATCCTCGAGCAGCTCATCCTCATCGAGCTCCAGCTCTTCGTCCTCGTATTCATCCAAATCGTCGTAATCGAGAACTTCTTCGTCAAGCAACCCATCGTAGTCATCGTATTCATCACCAAGCGCTTTTTTCTTCTTCTTCGGCTTGACGATCGTCACTGTCTCGTCCTCCGTCTGATCGAACGGATACCATGCGCGCAGTCCCCAAGCGTTCTCCCCGACGCAAATAAACCGTCCGTCGATATTTAAATCCGTATAATATTGGGCAAGCCGCTCCGCCATCTCTTCCTCTGATCGGCCGACCAACGCCGCCACCTCGCGGACGAGCTGATCGAATGGCAGCGCCTCCCGCTTGTCAAGCAAAATGAGGTTCGCCAATTCGACGAACGACATTTCCTGCAATTCCTCTGGCGAGTATTGCTGCTGCAGGCTCAAATTCAGCACTCCCCTTCTATATAATAAAACCAATGAATGCAAGTGTGGAATACATACCATTCATTATAAACAAATTGTCGGGGTTTATGCTACCCATTTGCCGAAAAAAGCGAAAGAGGGCCACCGTGCGGCGAGGGCGGCCCTCCTTCTGACATATTCGTTGCGTCCGCGTCTGTTTGGTCACACCGCTTCGCTTTTTCCTTACGAATCTCATTCGTCTTGGCCCCATCCGCGTTCTGCCCGTTTCGCTCCCGGCCGGTACGCCAACAGCTGCTGCCGATCGTTCTAAGACCTAAAGTGCAACGGGTCGTGATCGAGGGCGCCCAACGAAAGCGGAACACGGTGAAACGCGCTGGAATTACATATTCCGTCGATATTGTCCGCCGACTTCGTACAAGGCGCGGGTGATTTGTCCAAGGCTGGCGACTTTCACCGTTTCCATCAATTCCTCGAAAATGTTGCCGCCGCTCACGGCCACTTGTTTTAAGCGCTCGAGCGCTGGGCCGGCTTTGTCTTTGTTCCGCTCTTGGAATTCGCGCAAGTTGCGGATTTGCGTCTCTTTTTCTTCATACGTCGCCCGGGCGAGCTGGATGTTGTTCAGCTCCTCTTCCGACGGCGGATTCGGGTTCAAGAACGTGTTGACGCCGATGATCGGCAGTTCGCCGCTATGTTTCTTCGTTTCATAGTAAAGGGATTCGTCTTGGATTTTGCCGCGCTGATACTGCATTTCCATCGCTCCGAGCACGCCGCCGCGGTCGTTGAGCCGTTCAAACTCTTGCAACACCGCCTCTTCGACCAAGTCGGTGAGCTCCTCAATAATGAATGAGCCTTGCAGCGGGTTTTCGTTTTTCGCTAAGCCGAATTCTTTCGTGATAATGAGTTGGATCGCCATCGCCCGACGGACCGACTCTTCGGTCGGTGTGGTGATCGCTTCATCATAGGCGTTCGTATGCAGCGAGTTGCAGTTGTCATAAATCGCCAACAGCGCCTGCAAGGTCGTGCGAATGTCGTTGAAGTCAATCTCCTGCGCGTGCAGCGAACGGCCGGACGTTTGGATATGGTATTTCAATTTTTGGCTTCGTTCATTCGCCCCGTATTTGTCGCGCATCGCAACCGCCCAAATGCGGCGCGCCACGCGGCCGATGACCGAGTATTCCGGATCAAGGCCGTTGCTGAAGAAAAATGACAAGTTCGGCGCGAAATCGTCAATGTGCATGCCGCGGCTCAAGTAATACTCGACGTACGTAAAGCCGTTGGCAAGCGTAAACGCCAGCTGCGTGATCGGGTTCGCCCCCGCCTCGGCGATATGGTAGCCGGAAATCGACACCGAGTAATAGTTGCGGACGCGGTGCTGAATGAAATATTCTTGAATGTCGCCCATCATCTTCAAGGCAAAGTCGGTGGAAAAAATGCACGTGTTTTGCCCTTGATCTTCCTTCAAAATATCGGCTTGCACCGTGCCGCGCACCGTTTGCAGCGTCCATTCCTTCACTTGTTCGTACTCCTCTGGCGTAAGCGGGCGGCCGAGCTCGGCTTCTTTTTTCTCGACTTGCTGGTCGATCGCCGTATTCATAAACATCGCCAGCAAAATCGGAGCCGGGCCGTTGATCGTCATCGATACCGAGGTAAGCGGATCGCACAAATCAAACCCTTTGTACAGTTTTTTCATATCATCAAGCGTACAGACACTGACGCCGCTTTCCCCGACTTTGCCGAAAATGTCCGGCCGGTAGTCCGGGTCTTCGCCGTAGAGCGTCACCGAGTCAAACGCCGTGCTGAGCCGCTTCGCCTTGTCTTCTTTGCACAAGTAATGGAAGCGGCGGTTCGTGCGCTCCGGCGTCCCTTCGCCGGCAAATTGCCGTTTCGGATCTTCGCCTTGGCGCTTGAACGGAAAGACGCCGGCCGTGTACGGAAACGAACCCGGGACGTTTTCTTTATACACCCAGCGCAAAATTTCCCCGTAGTCTTTGAATTTCGGCAAGACGACTTTCGGAATGTCCAAGCCGGACAACGTTTTCGTCGTCAGTTCGGTGACAATTTCTTTGTCGCGCACTTTCGTGACAAATTGTTTGGCCGCATATTTCGCTTTCGTTTCTTCCCACGTCGCCAAAATGTGTTTCGATTCCGGCGTCAACTTGGCCTCATAATCGGCTTTCAGCGCCTCGAGCGGGCGGATGACGTCTTCCGCTTCGCCCCGTTCTTTCGCCGCTTCGATGGCCCCTTCCACTTGAAACAGGCGTCTTGCCACTTCGACTTGCTGCTCGGCGCGACGGTGGTACGAGCGGACCGTCTCCGCGATTTCACGCAAATAGTAGCGGCGTTCGTTCGGAATGATGACATTATGCTTTTCGACGTTGGCGACCGTTTTCATGCTGGTCTTCCAGTTCGTCTCTGTTTTCCGGTTAATCGTGTCAATGAGCGCGACAAAGAGCGTATTCGTGCCCGGATCGTTAAACTGGCTGGCGATCGTGCCGTACACCGGCATTTCCGAAACGTCGCGGTCAAACAGTTGATGGCTGCGCTGATATTGCTTTTGCACTTGCCGTTTTGCATCTTCCGACCCTTTGCGCTCAAACTTGTTAACGACGATCAAATCCGCATAATCGATCATGTCGATTTTCTCCAACTGCGTCGGGGCGCCGAACTCGCTTGTCATGACGTACATCGACACGTCGCACACGTCGGTAATGGCGGCGTCGCCTTGGCCGATCCCGCTCGTTTCAATGATGACAAGATCAAATCCGGCCGCTTTGACGACGGAAATCGCATCGCGAATCGCCGGCGACAGCTCAGAACGAGACCGACGAGTAGCTAGGCTGCGCATATAAACGCGCGGCGAGTTGATCGCATTCATCCGGATGCGGTCGCCCAACAGCGCCCCGCCCGTTTTTTGCTTCGTCGGATCGACGGATAAGATCGCGATTTTGATAGCGGGGATTTCATTTAAAAAACGGCGGACGAGCTCATCGGTGAGCGAGCTTTTCCCCGCCCCGCCCGTGCCGGTAATGCCGAGCACAGGGACGCGCTTTTCCATGGTTTTGACTTGCGCTAAGGCCGCTTCCGCCGCCGCAGCCGCTTCGCTGTGATCCGCCTCAGCGCGATATTCGCACAGCGTAATCAGCCGGGCGACCGCCTGCACATCGCCGGACGGGAGCCGCTCGAGTTCATCAGTCAGCGCTGTCACGGTCGGAAAGTCGCATCCTTCCAGTATAAGGTTAACCATGCCTTGCAAACCGAGGTTCCTGCCATCTTCCGGCGAAAAAATATGAGCAATCCCGTACTCATGCAATTCTTTGATTTCACGTGGAATGATGACGCCGCCTCCACCACCGTAAATGCGAATATGAGGGGCACCTTTTTCTTGCAGCAAATCATACATATACTTAAAAAATTCCATATGACCACCTTGGTATGAGGAAACAGCAATCCCTTGGACATCTTCCTGAATGGCTGCGTTAACAATTTCCTCGACGGAGCGATTGTGGCCTAAATGAATGACTTCAGCTCCGCTCGCCTGCAAAAGTCGACGCATAATATTGATGGTAGCATCATGACCGTCAAACAAACTTGATGCTGTCACCAAACGAACGGAATGTTTTAAACGATAAATGTGCGCCATCGTCTCTCCCCCTTTGTTATACCCGCTGTTTCTCCATAATCCCCTTCAGCAAAAACTCCGTCTGCCATTCAATATATTCATCGAGCGTATACATTTTTCGCAGCGCCCAGCGACGGAACGCCCACATTTGCCCAAGCACGATGATATTGTGAGCAAAAAGGCGAACCTCGCTCTCGGAAAGCGCCAACGCCCCGCTTTCCACACATGTGCGCAAAATCCGCTCGAAAATGGCCGTCATCTCCAGCTCTTTATTAAGCACATACGGGAGCGACTCTTTGCTTAGCGCTTTCACTTCTTGATACATGACCAACACTTCATCGTCAAGCTCATCGACAACCCGAAAATAATGAGCGATGGCCCGCCACAGCCCTTCAATCGTGCCATGATGGGCGCCGATATCTTGCTCCGTCCGCTCCCGCACCTCATCGTAAATGCGGTCGCACACCAAGTAGAGGACGTCTTCTTTTTTGCGGATGTACTCATAGAGCGTGCCGATGCTGAACCCCGATGCCTTGGCAATCTCTCTCGTTGTCGTTTGGTGAAACCCTTTTTGTTTAATCAAAGAAATGGCGCCCTTGATCATTTCGTTGCGCCGCTTTTTGACAAGCTTTTCATCTTTGACCGATGCGATCACTTCCCGTTTTTTCATTCGCGACTCCTCTCCCCCGTTCTCTGTCGACCTACCTACTCAGATCGTCTTGGTTCGGTTACCTGCGCGACTCCTCTTGCCCCGTTCTTGTTGACGGCGGGGCGGCGCCCCGCCTAAAGTCGGCCGCCGCGCGGCGTTTAACCGCGCGTCAACATGCGCGAAATGACAAGGCGCTGGATTTCTTGCGTTCCTTCGTAAATTTGCGTAATTTTCGCGTCACGCATAAACCGCTCAACCGGATAGTCTTTCGTATAGCCGTTGCCACCGAAAATTTGCACTGCTTCGACCGTCACTTTCATCGCCGTGTCGCCGGCAAACAGTTTCGCCATCGCCGATGCTTTGCCGTACGGCAAACCGTTTGACTCGAGCCATGCCGCTTGGTATGTCAAAAGCCGTGCGGCTTCAATGGCGGTGGCCATGTCGGCGAGCTTAAAGGCGACGCCTTGCTGCTCGGCGATCGGCTTGCCGAACTGGACGCGCTGTTTCGCGTAGTCAATGGCGGCATCGAGCGCTCCTTGAGCGATGCCGACCGCTTGGGCGGCGATGCCGTTGCGGCCGCCGTCTAACGTCATCATGGCGATTTTAAACCCTTCTCCCTCTTGGCCAAGCAAGTTTTCTTTCGGGATGCGGCAGTCTTCAAAAATGAGTTCCGTCGTCGGCGATGAACGGATGCCGAGTTTCTTTTCTTTTTTGCCGATCGAAAAGCCCGGTGTCCCTTTTTCAACGATAAAAGCGCTGATCCCTTTATGCCGTTTTTCCGGATCGGTGACAGCAAAGACGACGTAAATTTCCGCCTCACCCCCGTTCGTGATCCACACTTTCGACCCGTTTATCACGTAATGGTCGCCGTCTTTGATGGCGCGCGTTTTCATCGAGGCGACATCCGACCCCGCCCCCGGCTCGGATAGTCCGTATGCCCCGAGTTTTTCTCCGGTCGCCAAAGCGCGCAAATACTTCTGCTTTTGCTCTTCCGTGCCGAACTTGTAAATCGGCCAGCTGGCGAGCGAAATATGGGCGGAAAGCGTCACCCCGGTCGAGGCGCAGACGCGCGACAGCTCCTCAACGGCGATGACATAGGCCAAATAATCGCTACCGATGCCGCCGTATTCTTCCGGCCACGGAATGCCTGTTAAACCGAGTTCAGCCATTTTGTTGAAAATGCCGCGGTCAAACCGCTCCTCTTCGTCACGCTCAGCGGCGGTTGGCGCCACTTCGTTTTCGGCAAATTCGCGCACCATTTTTCGCAGCATTTCATGTTCTTCGCTCAATTGAAAGTTCATCGTTTCATTCCCCCGTTTCTGAATCTATGCCAAATCCTCGTCCCCCGGCGGTCGTTATGGCTTGGTCAGGTGTTTGCTGATGACGATGCGCTGGATCTCGCTCGTTCCTTCGTAAATTTGTGTAATTTTCGCATCGCGGAACAGCCGCTCGACGGGATAGTCTTTCGTGTAGCCGTTGCCGCCGAAAATTTGCACCGCCTCGATGGCATTGTCCATCGCCGTTTGTGAAGCGAAAAGCTTCGCCATCGCCGCCTCTTTTCCGCACGGCAAGCCTTGGGCGCGCAGCCAAGCGGCGCGGTAGACGAGCCATTTCGCCGCTTCCGCCGCCGTCGCCATATCGGCAAGCTTAAAGGCAATGCCTTGCTGCTCGGCGATCGGTTTGCCGAATTGGATTCGTCCTTTTGCGTACTCCGCCGCATGTTCGATCGCGGCTTCCGCGATGCCGAGCGCTTGGGCGGCGATGCCGATCCGGCCGACATCAAGGTTGGCCATCGCGATTGTAAATCCTTCCCCTTCTTGACCGAGCAAGTTTTCCGCCGGCACTTCAGCGTCTTCAAACGTGATGGTTACCGTCCGCGAGCCGTGCAGCCCCATTTTCTTTTCATCTTTGCCGATCGCCATCCCCGGCGTTCCTTTTTCAACGATAAACGCGGAAATGCCGCGGCTGCCGCTTTCCTCCGGATTCGTGCGGGCGAACACGATGTATGTGTCCGCCTCCCCCCCATTGGTGATAAATATTTTTGAACCGTTCAGGATATAATGATCGCCGCGGCGCACCGCTCTCGTTTTTACGCTTTTCGCATCCGAGCCGGCGCTCGGTTCGGTGAGACAAAACGCCCCTAAATAGTCGCCGCGAGCCAGTTTCGTCACGTATTTTCGTTTCTGGTCTTCCGTGCCGAAATACAAAATCGGGTTTGTGCCGACTGACGTGTGCACCGATAAAATGACACCGACCGTCGGGCTCACTTTGGAAATTTCATGAATGGCGATGATGTACGAAATAAAATCCATGCCCGCGCCGCCATACTGCTCCGGGACAGTGATGCCCATCAGGCCGAGTTCGGCCATTTTCGATAAAATCGGGCGCGGAAACTCCCCTTGTTCCATGCGCTCGACAAACGGGGCGATCTCTGCCGCCGCGAACTCGCGCACCATTTGCCGCATCATTTCTTGTTCTTCCGTCAACCGAAATTGCACGGGACATCCCCCTTTGTCATATTGCTCGTCACCGTTGCCCCGAGCTGCTTACTCGTACGTGTAAAATCCGCGGCCCGTTTTGCGGCCCAGCCAACCCGCCTTGACGTATTTGCGCAGCAGCGGGCACGGGCGGTACTTGTCATCGCCGAACCCTTCATGCAGCGTTTCCATAATGTATAAGCACGTATCCAATCCGATAAAATCAGCGAGCGTGAGCGGCCCCATCGGATGGTTCATGCCCAGTTTCATCACTTCGTCGATCGCCTCTTTGGTCGCCACCCCTTCGTACAAGGCGTAAATCGCTTCGTTGATCATCGGCATGAGGACGCGGTTGGAAATAAAGCCGGGGAAGTCGTTCACTTCGACCGGCACTTTGCCGAGCGTCCGGGTGACCGCTTCAATCGTCTCATACACGTCATCGGCCGTCGCCAAGCCGCGGATAATTTCGACGAGCTTCATCACCGGCACCGGGTTCATAAAGTGCATGCCAATCACTTTCTCCGGCCGCTTCGTCGCGGCGGCGATTTCCGTAATCGGCAGCGACGACGTGTTCGACGCCAAAATCGTTTCCGGGCGGGCGATTGCATCGAGTTCGGCAAACAGCTTCGTTTTCACGTCCATGTTTTCAACGACTGCTTCAATGACGAGATCCGCCTTCTCAGCGTCATGCAGATCCGTCGAGCGGACAAGCCGGGAAAGCGCTGCGTCCTTGTCCTCGGCGGCCATTTTCCCTTTTTCCACTTGACGGGCAAGGAGTTTTTGAATATTGGCCATTCCTTTATCCAATTGAGCGCTGCTAATATCATAGAGCAGCACCTCATAACCGGCGACGGCGCACACTTGGGCGATGCCCGAGCCCATCTGTCCGGCGCCGACGACCATGATCGTTTTGACGTCCATGTTCCTATCCCCCTGTCTATGTGTATTTCGTGAAAATGCCGAACTGACGCGAGACTTTCATCCTCGGGTGGAGGAGAAACCGTTGCCCATGGAACGTTTCTTTGAAAACCCCGTCACCAAGCTGTCATTTTCATCCCCGGTTGGAGGGAAGATCATGTGCTGTCCACGGAACGTTTCCGAAAAATGAACGCGCATCACATCCGCCAGCTTCGCGTCGCCAATGAGGCGGGGCCGGCAGCGAGAAGCATCGCGCCGGCACACCGATTCCTTCCCGCAGCGGCTCGACGGGGTGCACGGCTCCATCTTGCGCCGTGACGTTGTTCTGGAGACCGCTCCGGTTCATGGACGCGCGGCCGGCACCATGCCGCGTTCTCCGCCGTTTTGGCGCCATCGCCCAAGGGCGGGGCGGCGACACGTTCCGTTTCGCGCCGCGTCACCAAGGGACAGGATCGCAACAAGTCACTTCCTGCATCTTGGCGACAGCCGGCGACACGCGTCTTGGCGGCGGGCTGTCGTGCGAGGACAGGCAGCGACAGCCATGCCCCCGCAAGGCTACAGGTAAGACGCGCCCTTGACTCCTCTTATACCTCAACCAAGATGGCATCGCCTTGGCCGCCGCCGCTGCAGATGGCCGCAATGCCGAGGCCGCCGCCGCGGCGTTTCAGCTCATGAATGAGCGTGAGGATGATGCGCGCACCGCTCGCGCCGATCGGATGGCCAAGGGCAACCGCGCCGCCGTTGACGTTCACCTTTTCCGGGTCAAGACCGGCGATTTGAATGGCCGCCAATGCGACAGCGGCAAACGCTTCGTTCACTTCAAACAAGGCGATGTCATCGACCGTTTTTCCTGTTTTGCGGAGCAGCTCGTTGATCACAAGCCCCGGCGTCTTCGGGAAATCTTTCGCTTCAACGGCGATGGCGGTGTGGGCAACGACCATCGCCAGCGGCTCGAGCCCCTCGCGGACAGCGCGCTCTTCGCTCATCAACACGAGCGCGGCGGCGCCGTCGTTGACGCCCGGGGCGTTGCCGGCGGTGATAGTTCCTTGTGGGTCAAACACCGGCGGCAGTTTCGCCAATGCTTCTAGCGATGTATCCTTGCGCGGCGCCTCGTCGCGTTCGACGACAAGCGGCTCCCCTTTGCGCTGCGGAATCGTCACCGGAACGATTTCTTCCCCAAGCCGACCGGCTTCGATGGCAGCGATGGCGCGCCTATGGCTGCGGTACGCCCACTCGTCTTGCGCCTCTCTGGTGATGCCGAGCTCACGCGCCGTATTCCCGCCGTAGACGCCCATATGGACGCCGGTGAAGCTGCATGTGAGGCCATCGTATACCATCAAATCTTTGACCGTGCTGTCGCCCATCCGCAGCCCCCAGCGCGCTTTCGGCAACACGTACGGCGCGTTGCTCATCGACTCCATCCCGCCGGCGACGACAACATCGGCATCGCCTAAGCGGATGAACTGATCGGCGAGCGTGACGGCGCGCATGCCGGACGCGCACACTTTGTTCACCGTCTCGGTGCGCACGTGCCACGGGATGCCGGCATGACGCATCGCCTGCCGCGACGGGAGCTGTCCTTGCCCCCCTTGCAAAACCGTGCCCAAAATGACGTGATCCACTTGTTCCGCGCTCACGTTGGCGCGAGCCAGCGCTTCTTTCACAGCAATGCCGCCAAGCTCCGGGGCTGACAGCGCCTGAAGCGCGCCGCCCAACTTTCCAAACGGGGTGCGCACCCCGCTAACAATCACGGTTCTTCCCATCATTCCTCTCCCCCTTTGATCAAGTAAGAAAGCGATTACAAAAATGCAGACTGAACGCTCGCTCGATAGCGGCGCAAAAGAGAAGGTGCGTCACCGACACCTCCTCTTTCATTATACTTACTATTTTAAAAAATAGAAATTGTCTTGGCAACTATTTTTATGACGCGACTTCTTCTTTTTCCTCGCCGAACACCGATTTCGCCAACAGTTCAGCGACATCGTACGTAAAGACGCGGTCTTCGACTTCTTTCGCCTTCGTGCCGTCCGACAGCATCGTCAAGCAGTACGGACAGCCGGAGCTGATGACGGTCGGGTTGACAGCGAGCGCTTGCTCCGTGCGGGCGACGTTGATCCGGTTGCCGGTCGTCTCCTCCATCCACATGAGGCCGCCGCCGGCGCCGCAGCACATGCCGCGCTCGCGGTTGCGCTCCATCTCAACAAGCTCGACGCCCGGAATGGCGCGCAAAATTTTCCGCGGTGCGTCATAGACGTCATTGTAGCGCCCTAAGTAGCACGAGTCATGGAACGTAATGCGTTCATTCACCGGATATTTCGGCACAAGGCGGCCTTCTTCGATGAGCTTGGCGAGCAGTTCGGTATGGTGGTACACTTCCGCCTCAAGCCCGAAATCCGGATATTCGTTTTTGAACGTATTGTAGGCGTGCGGGTCGATCGTCACGATTTTCTTGACGCCCGCTTTTTCAAACTCGGCGATATTGTTGGTTGCCAGCTCTTGGAACAAAAATTCATTCCCTAACCGGCGCGGCGTATCGCCCGAGTTTTTCTCCTTGTTGCCTAAAATCGCAAACTTGACGCCCGCTTCGTTCAGCAGTTTGGCAAAAGCGAGGGCGATTTTTTGGCTCCGGCTGTCATACGACCCCATCGAGCCGACCCAGAACAAGTACTCGATTTCCTCTCCCGCTTTCGCCGCTTCTTTGACGGTCGGCGCATGCACATCATCGCGCAGCTCGCGCCAGTTTTCCCGCTCTTTTCGGTTCAAGCCCCACGGATTGCCTTGGCGCTCAATGTTCGTCATCGCCCGCTGCGCATCCGGATTCATCCGCCCTTCCGTCAAGACAAGGTAGCGGCGCAAATCGATGATTTTGTCGACGTGTTCGTTCATGACCGGGCATTGGTCTTCACAGTTGCGGCACGTCGTACAGGCCCAAATTTCTTCCTCGGTGATGACATCGCCGATCAAGCTCGGCATTTCGATCGTAGCGGCCTGCTCCGACGCAGCGGCGAACGCGAGCTGGTTGCCTCTTGTGTTTTTGAAAGCGAACGTCGGCACCCACGGCGCCCGCGACGTGACGACCGCTCCTTTTTCCGTCAAATGGTCGCGCAACTTCAAAATCAAATCCATCGGCGACAACATTTTCCCGGTGCCGGTCGCCGGACACATGCTCGTGCAGCGGCCGCACTCGACACAGGCGTACAAGTCGATCAACTGCTTTTGCGTAAAATCTTCAATTTTGCCGACGCCAAACGATTCCTGACTTTCGTCTTCAAAGTTGATCGGCGAAAGCTTCGGTCGCGTCAGCCGGCTGAAAAAGACGTTGATAGGCGCCGCGATCAAATGGGCGTGCTTTGATTGCGGGACGTACACGAGGAACGTCAGCAAAATCAACAAATGCACCCACCAAGCAACAAAAAACAGCACCGCGGCCCCCGTTTCGCCGACCCAGGAAAACGCACCGGCAATGAGCGAGGCAACCGGCTCGCTCCATGTCGCCTCTTCCCCGTGCCAAATCATGCTCATCCCGTTGCCGAACAAAACGGACAACATGAGTCCCCCGATAAAAAGAAGCACAAGTCCGGCTTTAAAATCGCGCTTTAAGCGGACGAGCTTTTCAATGTAGCGGCGGTAAAAGGCAGCGAGCACGGCGATTAAAATGAGCAACGTGACGATTTCTTGGAAAAACGTAAACCCCGGATACAGCGGCCCGAGCGGCAAATGCGCTCCGGGCGCGAGCCCTTTGATGATAAAATCGATCGCGCCAAACTGGACGAGAATAAAGCCGTAGAAAAAGACGACGTGAATGAGTCCGCTTTTCTTGTCCTTGAGCAGCTTTTTCTGACCGAACACGTTGATCCAAATGTTGCGCAGCCGCTCGTTCACCTTTTGGTCAAACTCGACTTTTTTGCCAAGCTGAATGTACATCGCCCGCGTTTTGACGACATAGGCGAACAAATAGATGGCGTAAGCGGTTACAAACAAAAACGCGAGCCAGTTCACCAACGACAAAGCGTTCATCTTTTCTCCCCTTCCCCCGCTTCCATTGTGTTTTCCATAACAAAGGAAATTTTCAGAATTTGCTTTACGTCTATTGTACATAATGAATGAGCATTCAGTCAATAGATTTTTTGCGTTTTTCAAAGCCGACTTCCCTCGATGAATAGCGGGCGGCGGGAGCCGAAGCCGCTTGGACGGGCGCTCGCGCCATTCCATCGTTCCCCTTTGCTATTTTGACGTTTTTCCGGGCACATTAATAAATACTGAAGGGCCACAGGAGGAGACATCATGGACGTCATTACCGTCATCGCTAGTTTCATCGTTATTTTATTCGCTCTCATCTACCTCGATGACAAGCTCGGACAACTCGTCTTTCGAAACAGGCGCAAAAACGTCGTCTATCCGCAGCGACGAAGCGATCTTTCGCTGTTTGTCAACGGAAACCATTTATTTTCCGATTATTTTGCCGAGCTGGGCCGCGCCCGCGACCATATTCACATCTTGTTTTACATCATCAAAAACGACGAAATGACCGCGCCGTTTTTCCAACTTTTGAAGAAAAAAGCGGCTGAAGGAGTGAAAGTGCGGGTGCTGGTCGACTGGGTCGGTGGCCTTGGGCTTCCAAGGGCGCTCGTTCGTTCGCTTGCCAAAAGCGGAGTGGAGTTTGCCTACGCGCGCCCGCCGTGCTTTCCGTTTCTCATTTATCGCCTCAACCGCCGCAACCACCGCAAAATCACTATCATCGACGGACGGGTCGGCTATATCGGCGGCTTTAACATCGGGCGCGAATATAGCGGGAAAGACGCCAACTTCGGCGAATGGCGGGACTATCACATCAAAATGAGCGGCGAAGGGGTTTGCGACTTGCAAAAGCAGTTTTTGCACGACTGGGAAGAAGCGACGGGCCGAACGGTCCCTGACAACAGCCGCTATTTCCCGGCACTTCCTGCCGGCGCCGTTCGCCACCAATTGATCGCCACCGATGGCTCGGCGCTCGAAGAACAATACATCGAGGCCATCCGCCGCGCCAAGAAGGAAATTATGATCGGCAGCCCGTACTTCATTCCAAGCCGGCCGCTGTTTCACGAGCTGATGAAGGCGCTCGAGCGCGGGGTGCGCGTCACCGTGCTCGTACCGCTGAAAGCCGATCATTTGTTTGTCAGGGAGGCCGCCTATCCGTACTTTGCCCGGCTGCTTGAGGCCGGTGCGCACGTCTACCGTTTTTACCAAGGATTTTACCACGCCAAAGCGCTTATCATTGACGATGAATGGTGCGACATCGGCACCGCCAATTTTGACCGCCGCAGCTTGTTTTTCAACAGCGAAATCAACTGCTACGTGTTTGATCGGGCGTTCACTCATCTCGTCAAACAGGCGTTCAAACGCGACTTGACGCGCTCCGAACCGCTGACGCTCGCCTTTTTGGAAAGGCGTTCGCTCCTTGACCGCGGCAAACAATCGATTTCCCAGCTGATCTCCGCTTGGCTGTAATCCACTCAAAACGAATGCGCCCCATCCGGCCCGGCGTATAACGCCGTTGATGTCACGCCGAACGGGGCGATGGTCCGGTTAGAATCGCCAAAATATCGCCAGCCATTGAAACAGCCGCATGCCGAGATACACCCCGACGATGCCGGCGATGCCGGCCAACGCTGGGGGAGCCGGAATCGGCAGACGGAACAGCGTAAACAAAAACCCGACCACCATGCCAGTGACAAGCGATAATACGATTTCTTTCATCGGTTGCATCCTCCGCTGTCATTTTTCCTTAGAATGCCCAAACGAAAGAGGGGGTAGTCGCTCCCCCTCGATGATTACATCTGCTCGGGCGCTGAAACGCCGATCAGCGTCAACGCGTTTTGCAGCGTGATTTGCACCGCCTTGACAAGCGCGAGGCGGGCTTTCGTTTTTTCGATATGATCTAGGTCAAGCACTTTCTCCGCATTGTAAAAGCTGTGAAGCGCCGATGCCAACTCAAACGCATAGGCGGTGACGCGGTGCGGCATCCGCTTGAGCGCCGCCTCGGCGACGACATCGGGGAAATCTCCGAGCACTTTGAGCAGCTCGACCTCTTTTTCCGTCCCAACAAGATGATGAAGAGCTACATCGCCATCGTAGGAAAGGTGTTGTTCCTCCGCTTGGCGAAGAATGCTGGAAACGCGGGCGTGCGCGTATTGGACGTAGTAAACCGGGTTTTCATTCGACTGCGACACGGCCAAATCCATGTCAAAATCCAAATGCGTATCGCCCGAGCGCATGGCAAAGAAATAGCGAACGGCATCGACACCGACCTCTTCCATCAGCTCGCGCATCGTCACCGCCTTGCCGGTGCGCTTGCTCATTTTGACGCGCTCGCCGTTTTGATATAGATTCACCATTTGAATGACTTCGACTTCGAGCGCCTCCGGGTCATAGCCGAGCGCGGCGATCGCCGCTTTCATGCGCGGAATGTAGCCGTGATGGTCCGCTCCCCAAATGTTGATGAGCTTTTGGAACCCGCGCCGCAGCTTGTCTTGATGGTAGGCGATGTCTGGGAGCAAGTACGTATACGTACCGTCCTGTTTAATCAACACGCGGTCTTTGTCGTCCCCAAACGCCGTCGAACGGAACCATGTCGCCCCGTCCTGTTCGTAAATGTAGCCGCGCTCACGCAGCGTGGCGAGCGCCTCGTCGATTTTGCCGCTTTCATAAAGCGATGTTTCCGAATACCAAACGTCAAACGGCACGCGGAAGTCGGCCAAGTCTTTCTTGATTTTCTCAAGCTCATAGCGGAGCCCGTAGTCGCGGAAAAAGGCAAGCCGCTCGTCTTCCCCCACTTCGACAAACCGGTCGCCGTATTCAGCCGCAAGCTGTTTGCCGATTTCGACGATATCGTCGCCGTAATAGCCGTCCTCCGGCAGCGGCATATCGACACCGAGCGCCTGAAAATAACGGGCTTCGACCGATTTCGCCAAGTTGTAAATTTGCTTGCCGCCGTCATTGATGTAATATTCGCGCGTCACATCGAACCCGGCTTTCGCTAAAATGTTACAAAGCGAATCACCGACCGCCGCGCCGCGGGCATGGCCTAAATGCAAATCGCCGGTCGGATTGGCGGAGACGAACTCGACTTGCACTTTTTCCCCGTTGCCGACGTTCGACTCCCCATACGCTTGCCCCGCCTGCAAAATCGCTGGCACGACCGCCGTCAAATAGCGGTTGTCCATATAAAAGTTGATAAATCCCGGCCCTGCTACCTCGATGCGCTCAACCGACACCCGCTCGCGGTCAAGCTGCCCGACGATGGCTTCGGCGATCGCCCGCGGCGGCTTTTTCGCGATGCGCGCAAGCTGCATGGCGATGTTCGTTGAGTAGTCGCCATGCGCCTTGTCGCGCGGCACCTCCAAGAGCACGTCCGGCAGCTCTTCGGCAGCTGCCAGACCGGCTTTGACCGCCGCCTTGCGAATTTCCTCTTTCAGCTTGTCTTTCATCTGTCCGACAATGTTCATCGGCCTATACCCCCTTAAATGTTAGCGTCAACGTATGGCGCCCGCTCCGCTCGTGCTCTAGCATCAGCTCATACGAGAGAAAGAGCTGCCCTTGTTTCCGTCTTTCGTCATATCGGAACTCGATCGCCTCCGTTTTTGTCGCCAGCCCCCACCGTCCAAACACCGTTTGGTAATGGCCCGGCATTTCCTGCTGGCAGCGGAACGTTTGCCGCATCTCAACCGCCCCAGAACGGAGAACGGTCACTTCGTCAGGCGCGATTTTCACAATGTTGTTCACCCGTCCGAGTTCGTTTTCCTCGACAAACTGCAAATACACGGTTGTCCCCTTTATGTAATACATGCCGTCCACTTCAAGCGCGATCGTCTCTTGGTGCGCACCGTCGCGGATGACGGCCACTTGACGAAGCCGCACCGGAATCCGGTTTGTTTCGTTCATATTTGCTGAACACACCTTTGCGAACCCAGTCATAACAATAAGTATAAAGAACTGTCCCGCCTGATTCAATATGGAACGCTCATATTCCAGCAACCTTTCTCCTGCACACAAAAAAAGCGCCCTCGCCCGCTGGCGATTTAGGCGCTTTTTTCTCTATTCACTTGGCCACCCAACCCAGCAGCATTTCCCGCACAAGCTTGCTCGCTGTATTGGCGGTTTGTTCCGAATGGTCGTAAATGGGTGCGACTTCCACCAAATCGGCGCCGACGACGCGGACGTCGGAGCGGGCGATCTCGTGGATGGCGGCTAATAGTTCTTTCGATGTAATCCCACCGGCATCGACCGTTCCCGTGCCTGGGGCATGAGCGGGATCAAGCACATCGATGTCGATCGTCACATACACCGGGCGGCCGGCGAGCTTCGGCAGCACGGAACGGAGCGGTTCAAGCACCTCAAACTTGGCGATGTACATGCCGTTTTCTTTCGCCCATTCAAACTCTTCTTTCATGCCGGAACGGATGCCGAACGAAAAGACATTCGTCGGGCCGATCAAGTCAGCGACCTTGCGGATCGGCGTCGCGTGCGACAGCGGCTCGCCTTCGTAATGTTCGCGCAGGTCGGTATGCGCGTCCATATGAATGACGGCGACATCCGGATAATAGTCGTACACCGCTTTGATCACCGGCCAAGAGACAAGGTGTTCACCGCCAAGGCCGAGCGGAAATTTTCCAGCATCGAGCACTCTTCTGACAAACTGTTCAATCAGCTCCAAACTGCGCGCCGCATTGCCAAACGGCAGCGGGATATCACCGGCGTCAAAGTAGCGAACGTCCTTGAGTTCACGGTCCAAATACGGGCTGTATTCCTCAAGCCCGATCGATACTTCGCGGATGCGAGCCGGGCCGAACCGCGAGCCGGGCCGGTAGCTGACCGTCCAGTCCATCGGCATCCCGTAAATGACGGCTTCGCTTTCTTCAAAATTCGGATGGCTGCCGATAAACACGTTGCCCGAATAGGCTTCATCAAATCGCATCGCCTGCGCCCCCTTACTTCGTTAAATCGGCGACAAATTTCGGCAAGACAAAACACGCTTTGTGCAGCTCTTTCGTGTAATAGTTCGTCTCAATGTCATGGAAACGGTCATCGCTCACCGCGAGCGGGTCGTATTTTTTCGAGCCGAGCGTAAACGTCCAGAGCCCGCTCGGATAGGTCGGAATGTTCGCCGTATATAGACGCGTAACCGGGAAAATCTCCTTTACATCACGGTAAACGGTGCGAATCAAATCCGCTTTAAACCACGGGTTGTCCGTTTGGGCAACGAAAATGCCGTCTTCTTTCAATGCCTTGGCAATGCCAGCGTAAAACCCTTTTGTGAACAAGTTGACCGCCGGACCGACCGGTTCTGTCGAGTCAACCATAATGACGTCATACTCATTTTCGCTTTTCGCGATATGCATAAACCCGTCATCGACTTTCACTTCGACGCGCGGATCGTCAAGTTGGCCAGCGATTTCCGGCAAATATTTTTTCGAGCATTCGATCACCTTGCCGTCGATTTCAACAAGCGTCGCCTTTTTGACGCTTGGATGCTTCAGCACTTCACGGATGACGCCGCCGTCGCCGCCGCCGACGACCAGCACGTTTTCCGGATGCGGGTGGGTAAACAGCGGCACATGGGCGACCATCTCATGGTAGACAAATTCATCTTTTTGCGTCGTCATGACCATGCCGTCTAGAATGAGCATGTTGCCAAACTCCGCCGTTTCGACCATATCGAGCTTTTGAAACGGCGTTTGCTCTGTATGTAAAGTGCGGATGATGCGTGCCGTGATGCCGAAATGTTCCGTCTGTTTTTCCGTAAACCATAGTTCCATTCGGTAACATCCTTTCTCCGAGCGTTTGCTTACTATCAAGTTTCCCTTGCCAACAAAAAACTAAACATGAAAAAGTATAGAGCAATCTAGCAAAAATGCAAGGGGAACGAGTTTAAAATAACAAAATTTTTTTCATACTAGTAAGAAAAGCGGAAAGCGCCTCCCTATCAAACAGGCGCCTGCGTCAAGCACCGCTGAAACCGTTGGGGGGATGGGCAATGGAACCGATCCCGAGCAGCCGTTTTCGCGGCACGTGGAAATATGTGCGCGCCGCCGTCTTTATCACCGTGTTCCTCGCCGTTTTTGCTTTCGCTGCTCTCGGGGGCTTTATTTTGTTTGCCAAAATGGCAGGAGCACCGCCGGTCGCTGTGCCGCAGACGACATTGTTTTATGCCGATGACGGCAGCAAAATCGGGGAAAGCGACCACGGGCAGAAGCGTTACTGGGTTCGTCTCAATGACATCTCGCCGCACGCCATTGAAGCAACGATCGCGGTGGAAGACCGAAAGTTTTACAGCCACCACGGCTTTGACTTTAAACGGATCGCCGCCGCTGTCATCGCCAACGTGCGGGCGATGGCGAAAGTCGAGGGCGCGAGCACGATCACACAGCAGTATGCGCGCAACTTGTTTTTGACGCATGAAAAAACGTGGTCGCGAAAAATCCAAGAGGCGCTTTATACGATCCGCCTTGAAACCAACTACAGCAAAGACAAAATCTTGGAAGGCTACTTAAATACGATTTATTACGGACACGGAGCTTACGGCATCGAAGCAGCAGCCCGCTACTATTTCGGCAAGCACGCGAGCGAGCTGACGCTCAGCGAAGCGGCCATGCTAGCCGGCATTCCGAAAGGGCCGTATTACTACTCCCCGTTCGTCAATGAACAGCGAGCGAAAGCGCGGCAAAAAATCGTCCTTCTCTCCATGGCGGAAGCCGGCTACATCAGCCGCCAAGAAGCGGAGCAGGCCTACCGCGACAAACTCGTCTACGTTCGGCATCATGAACGCGAGCAGCCGATCGCCCCGTATTTTCAAGATGTCGTCAAGCAGCAGCTGCGCACGAAGCTTGGCCTTGACGAGCGGACGATCGAGCTTGGGGGGCTGCGCGTCTATACGACGCTCGATCCGCGTCTGCAACGAATTGCCGAGGAGCAAATCGCGCGCATCATCAACCCAAACTCGGCCATTCAGGCGGCGCTGGTCGCCATGGATCCGCGAACCGGAGAAGTAAAAGCGCTCATCGGCGGGCGAAACTATCAAGAGAGCCCGTTCAACCGGGCGGTGCAGGCGGAACGCCAGCCGGGGTCGACGTTCAAACCATTTTTGTATTACGCGGCGATCGAGCAAGGATTTACGCCATCGACCCAGCTGCGCAGCGAACTGACGACGTTTACGTTTGATGACGGCCGGGCGAGGTACACGCCTCATAACTACAATGACTATTATGCGAACGGCCCAATTACCCTCGCCCAGGCGCTCGCTGTATCCGACAACGTCTTTGCGGTCAAGACGCTGCAATTTATCGGAGCCGACAAACTCGTTGACACAGCGAAGACGCTCGGCATCACGAGCAAGCTAAAAGCCGTGCCGTCATTGGCGCTCGGCACTTCGCCAGTGAAGGTGATCGACATGGTCGCCGCCTACAGCATCATCGCCAACTACGGCAAACGAAACGACCCGGTGTTCATTAAAAAAGTAGTCGACAGCGCCGGCAACGTGATCTACGAGCACCAGCCGGCAAGCCGGCAAGTGCTCGACCGCGACGCGGCGTTTGTGACGGCCCATTTAATGACCGGGATGTTCGATCCAAAGTTAAACGGCTACACCACCGTCACTGGACAGTCGATCGCCGATGACATTACACGACCCTACGCCGGCAAATCGGGAACGACAAAAACGGACAGTTGGATGATCGGGTTCGCCCCACAACTGGTCGCCGGCGTCTGGACCGGCTACGACCGCGGCGAGCCACTAGATCGCTTTGACGAAAAACAATACGCCAAACAAATCTGGGTTCACTTTATGGAAGAAGGGCTCGCCGATGAACCAAAACGGTCATTCAAACCTACGAAAGGAGTCATCGGCGTCGACATCGACCCGCAAAACGGCAAGCTGGCCACCGACGCTTGTCCGGTGAAGCGAAAAACGTACTATCTCATCGGCACCGAACCGACTGACTATTGCACCGACCATCTAGAAAAGAAAAAGAAGAAAAAAGAAGACGGGAAAAGCTGGTTTGAGAAATGGTTCCCGTGGTTTTAAATTCAGAAGAGGCTGTCCCCAAAAGGTGGTTAAACCGACCTTTGGGGGCAGTTTCATTTAAATGGGGCATAGACTTCCCTCATCTCGGATCTTAAAGACCATTCTCCGTTGCTGAACTTTTAAGACATGATGTGATACAATCATGATCGTGATGGATAAAACGAGGGAGAGGTGGGGGGAAATGGAATCGGATACAATTCAACGCGAGCGATTACGCTTAAAAAAAGTGGATAAAAAAGCAAAACTAGATGAATGGCATCCAAAGAAGATTGCTTTAGCAAACGAATGGATTGAGAATGAACAAACGCAAATGAAACGCCCGATCATACGAGGAGCCATTTTCATCTGCGAACTTGGGGAAAATATCGGTACAGAGCAAAACGGAGAACGACCAGTTCTTATCATTTCCAACGACAGAATTAATCGTACATCCGGCAGTGTTAAAGTGGCCCCTTTGACTACAAAATTAAAAACCAAAATCATTACGGATCGAAAAGGAAAAACAAAGATAGTGCCAAGGCTTGCGACGCATTATTTTCTCAAAAAAGAAGTCTATCCGTTTTTAGCGCAGACTTCAGCAGTAAAATTGGAAGAATTAACCACCGTCAACAAAGTGCGGTTAAAGCAACATATCGGCAATATAGATAACAACGACTTAAATAAGATTATGAACCGTGTAAAATGGGTATTTGACCTGTAACGTATTTACAATGTATTGACATTTACCTAAGTTTTTTCTATACTTAGAATACGAAATAAGTTGTCTGTCTCGTCACAGACCATTTCACACGTAAAAAACGTGGATTCGTTTGTTTTTGCAACAGAGAGGAACCTAAATGGTTCCTCTCTTTGCATATTATCAGTAAGATCATCATAAACCTAATGATAAGTTGCCTGCCGCGTCGCAGGCCATTTCACCCCGGCAACGGGGGATCCATGTGTTTTGGCCCCAGTACTTCGATGCTGGGGCTTTACTCACATTTCACACCCTTCCGGCAAAAATCGGGAGGATTTTTTGTGTCCATTGTCGAATGAATCGTTGACACCCAAGGAAAGCAAAGGAGTTTCTACATCACGAGCATTCAAATCCGTGCCATTTACCCGAGTTTGACAGTGACTAGGCAAACAAAATGCCTCTCATCCCTTGATACCAAAGGGACGAGAGGCATTTTGGCATATTTCGGGCGTGTACCTAGGAGGGGGATGAAATCGTGCACACCGCTTCCTAGCATCGTTTCTCAAATAGAAAAGCCTTGCAACACTGCACACTTTTATTCATCGACCAAAGGAAACCAATGTTTTTTACCAGCCTTCTAGGAGCATTCCTGTTAGAAGCTTTTCCGAGGACTTGAACAAAAAAAGCCCTCTTGGTATGATGCAGGGGTGTCAACCAACCAATGGACCCTGAATTCATGCCAAGGAGGACTTCAGATGAATTGTACACAAAATCACAAGATCGATCAAGTCAAGGATGAAACACTCGTGGTAGGGATGGACATCGCCAAACGAAAGCACTACGCCTGCTTCGTTGATGCCCGGGGACGCGTGCTCCAGAAATCGTTTCCCGTCATCCAGTCGAAACCAGGCTTTGAGCAGCTGGATCAGCGCATTCGACAAGCGATGAACGAGTTTGGGAAAACCAAGGTCATCGTGGCGATCGAGCCGACCGGGCACTACTGGTTGAATCTGGCCTATTTCCTTGAGGAAAAAGGGATCCCGTTGGTCATGGTCAATCCTGCGCATGTGCGCCGATCGAAAGAGCTCGATGACAATCTGCCGACGAAACACGATGCCAAAGACGCACGGGTCATTGCCAGACTGGCGAAAGACGGGCGGTTTAGCTTCCCTCGGCTCCTTCGCGACATCGAAGCGGATTTACGCGTCGGGAGCACGCTGCGGGAGAAGTTCATGAAAGAGCATACAGCCGTACGCAACGCGATGATCCGTTGGACCGACCGGTATGTTCCTGAGTTCTCTGCAGTCTTCTCCAGCTTAGGGAACATGGCGCTGGCCGTGCTGGAACTCACCCCGTTTCCGGAGGAGATCACCGGCCGCACCGTGGAGGAGCTTGTGGAGATCTACCAGCAAAGTGAAGGGCTGAAAGCGCCCCAGAAACCGAAAATCCGGAAGCTGCTTGAGGCCGCGAGCCATTCCATTGGCGTGACGGAAGGACAGCAGATGGCCCGTTTTGAGATCGCCGCGCTCGTCCGCCGATATCGCCAATTGGAGGAGGAAATCGCCGCGCTGGATGCGGAACTGACGGCATTGGCGCAAACGACCGTGGAATATCAGTGGTTGAAAACGGTGGATGGCCTAGGAGATGCCACGATCGTTGACCTGTTGGCCGAGATCGGGAGCTTTGCCCACTACCGGGACCCGCGGCAACTGATCAAATTCGCGGGCCTGACGCTCAAGGAGAACTCCTCCGGCCAGCACAAAGGGCAAAAACGGATCTCGAAACGGGGACGAAAACGGCTGCGTTCGGTTCTGTTTCGGACGATGATCCCCCTGATCCGCCATAATGAGGCGTTTCGCGAGTTGCACAAGTATTACACGACCCGGGCGGTGAATCCACTGTCCAAAAAACAATCGATCGTGGTGTTGTGCGGCAAACTGCTCAAGGTGTTGTTTACCATCTGCACGAAGAAGCAAGCGTTTGATGGAGAACGAATGAGGCAAGATGTCTTCGCCCATGTTCAAGTCCGGGCCGCCTAGTGCCTGTCTTCTCGCGTAAAACGGAATTCTCTTGACAACAGGATGACACCGGAGAAGCTGGCGCGATATCATCCATTCGACCTTGAGTCCCTTA
>NZ_LQYX01000084.1:659-4142 GCF_001587475.1 Geobacillus sp. B4113_201601 | reverse complement strand
GCGCGAAGACGCCCGGAGACATGGGAGGGTTCGTCCTCATCAGCGATGCAGAGATCCAAGGGTGCATCGAATACGCTTCTCCCCACTGCAGTAAAAAATACCCAGCAGTGGCCGCGAAGCGCACCCTAGGTCTGTAAGATATCCACAAAACTGAAAAAGGATGTAAGGGATTTTGTCGAAAAATATTTTTTTGACACCCCTGAGAGGCCGCAAAGCCTTGATACATCAATATTTATAGAGGGAGGATGGTGATGGAATCCTAAATACGGATTGGCAATGTTATTTATCAGCTCGAGAAACCTTGTTGCACCGATCCGACTTTTCACTCATTCCCCCATTGATGAAGGGAATTAGCCGTTTTTCACCGGCCTTCTAGAACGGTTTCGTTTGCGTGTATTTCTGGAGTGTACACGGAACACTACAGGTAATCCTACTTACAACATTTTATACAATTGAACGGCTATGTATACAGCCACTCCCCATATGATCAAAGCTGATAGTTTATTTACCATTTTTAAAAGTGTTCCCTTTGTATCGAAATTACCGACTATTCTTCCGACAATGGCAAGACATAAAAACCAAATCCAAGAAACCGAAATGGTCGCAATAGTAAACACCACTTTGTCTAATCCATTGTAATTCAGCGAACTAGTTCCAATCACCCCCACTGTATCTAGGATGGCATGTGGGTTGAGAAGGGACACCGATAATGCAAACATAATCTGTTTTTTAGGAGTCAACGCAACTTCATTCTTCCTTAAGCTTGCAGGGTCGCTATTCCAAATAGACCACCCCATATAAATCAGAAAGAATAACCCTAAAGAAAAGAGTATAGTTTGTAGTAAAGGAACCGTAAAAACAAGAACAGAGACTCCAAAAACAGCTAACAAAATGAGTAAAGTATCACAAAGCGAAGCTGTAATGATTACTGGAACTGCCCCTCTGAACTTTGGCTGTGAGGCCCCTTGGTTGAAAACAAAGACATTCTGCGCACCGAGGGGTAGAATTAATCCAAAAGCTAATGCAATCCCATGAAGCAATGCTGTCAACATGATGTTCCCACCTTTTCATGAACCCATTAACTAATTTTGCCTTTACTTCTATCAAAAGAGATGCCACATATATCCTCAATGACACTATAAAACCCTGGTAAGAATGATTTAAAAAATCCCGTACAATGATGAGCCTCTCTGTATGCAGCGTCCTCCATTAGGATTAAATGTGCCTTCTTTAAGTTATAGTGAGGAATCGCAGGAAACAAATGATGTACAAGGTGATAATTGTCATGATGTGGATGTAAAAAGAATCTTCCTATTGGGGTACAAAAAGTATGTCTAAAACTATGAACCAATCATAACCAATTGCCAAGAAGTTATACCAATTATTCCTAGCGTACAGTTTTTGGATTTTTGAACGCAGTTCCGGAGAAAAATTTGCTTTTATCCTTTTATGTTTCTCTGTCTGCATATTCACCCTCCTCTTTTTTATATATAAACCAACATAACCAACATAAATGAATAATACAATATTTATAATTTTTTGTAAATATTTAGATGAGCAAATTCCCTAACATAAATTTACAAACAAAAAAGGAGACATGAACCCGATTCCTTGGTTAGAATCGATGTACCACCTTATCTACAGTATAGAGTGAAGTCTCCCCCCTTTGATATTTACAGCTTATCGATTTCTTATTGAAATATTATTCGGAAAATCAAGAAAGGTGAGCCGTACAGTGAAATCGACAAAGATGACGTTGCATGTCAACATTTGTAGAAAATAGTCGTATTTTTTAGAATGAATTGTTTTGTAAATTCCCTCCTTTTAATTCATAATGTAGTTGCAAACGAGCATTTGAAAGTTGGTAAAATTATTACTATCCTTGGAACATCTATCATTACAGGTAATGGAGATTAAATTTACAGCCGTATATTGGAAGGGGAAGAAACAATGAAAAAACTTATGTTTGTAGTAATCACTTTCGCTTTATTTTTATTAGCTTCATGTGGTGATAGTGCAAAGAAGCCTTTACACCAAAAGGAGCCACAAACGGCTCGTTCTAATATTGTTAAAACACCTGTCCCAGAGGCACAAAAGGTGATTGAAAAATTTTATCAGGATATCAACAAACAAAAATATCAAGATGCGGCATCGCTTCTAGGCCCGCAATTGAAATTCGAAGGGCAACCAGAGTATAGTAAATACCTTAAAAATATGAAGCAGGTTACCATCACTAAGCTTGTTGATATCTCTAATGACTCAGGCCCCATTGACCCGAATTATAAACAATATTTTGCGATCAAAGTCTATTATGGGGAACTTAACATTAAGGTACAAGATCCTAATTTGGTTCCCACTTTAGGCGGGAAAAATTATCGAAGATTTATTCTCATTAAGGAAAATCGAGATAGTCCTTGGCTAATTGATACTGATGAAAATACACCTAAAAGAGAGTCTTAACAAATAAAACTTCTGAACAAAAACTGTAGATGAACATTCCTCTCACAAATATCCATCCGTTTGGGGGCATTCGCTCGTTTGGCGGATGGTGCACACACCTTCACGCAAGCGTTTCATCTGTATGACAAGACAGCGGGAAGAAGCAAGATCGACCTAGCGATCGCGAGGTTTTCCTCGCTCAAAGCAAAGTGGACTCGGCCGATGTGCGTGGTATCCATCCCAAACACTCATCGAAGCCTGCCTGAAACAAGGATTCCAGTCATCGCCATGCTCAAGACGAACCGGATTCTCTATCCAAAAGGCATCGCCGTCCAAGCGAAGGAGTTTGCCCGCTATATCGAGTCCAACGACACCCGCCTCGTCACGGTGGGGAACGAACGTTACCGCGTGTATCACTACGAGGGAGCGATCCATGACCTCGATGACGCGGTGATGCGGCTGGCTTGGAAGGCGGATCAACCGATGACACCGGATCATCTCCATGTCATGTCGTCTTGAGCACCGACCGGGAGCTAGGCGATGAAGAGATCTTGCTCAAACTGATAGTATATATAAATGCTGAATAATCGGCTGGATGTAAAACAAAATTTCAACTTAGTATATATTGTATTGCCACAAAAGTTTTTTAATCTTTACTTTCACGAACTCTAAAGAGGTTCCGTCATCTATTCACGGTTAGGAGGTACTTTAATATGAACAATATGAACAAAAAAGAAATATATCAAGAGTTTACTGTTAATTACAAAAATAATGGTGTTGAAATATATAGTGATCCAACAGAAGTACTTATAGTAAGAAGAAATAAAAAAGATAATAACTCACATTTCGCACCCTAACAAGGTCAAAACAAAGGATTTTTTATTTAGTTTTTCAGAATAACTTTTTGACCAACACGACAAGCGATGGCAATCCTTTTTTTACCATCGCTAGTCGTTCCCTATGACGTTACACGTAAATGCTCTCATCCATTCCCAATCCTTGCAGAATCCTTCGCTGCTCGTAGGTGAGCGGTTTTCCTAGCGA
>NZ_LQYX01000084.1:0-645 GCF_001587475.1 Geobacillus sp. B4113_201601 | reverse complement strand
CTGGTGTGATGAACGGACGCACCCGGCGCTGAAAGACGCGGTAAATCGCCAAGGCCAAGAGAAATAAATAGCCCAATACCGCCACCCGTTCTGGCTTTTTGACGTAAATCTCGTCGATGAAGAACGGATCTTTGAGAAAGGAGAAGTTCATTTCCACCGAGATTTGCCCTTTATACAACTTCAAGATTTCTCGAGCATCCATCGTTCGGCCTTTCCATTCCTTCGGAACGGTCGTGACGAGGACAAACCGGGACGCTTTCCGTCTTGCCTGTTCCCATGCCTGTTGGTGGAATTCGACGTCCAGGCGCAAAAGATACAGCGTCTCCATCTCGGGTTCCACCCCTTTTTTCGGCCGGCCGCGCCGTTTTTTCGGGCGCACGATCTCTTCGACCGCGGCCTTGACCCGATGAAACCGGGGGCGAAGGGACGCCTTGAGGGACGCCAAGGCTTGTTCGGCGTCTTCGCGGCAGGAGAAGGGGTGACGCTCCCAACGGGCTTGTTCCTCGCGAAGAAGCTCCGCTTCTTTGACCCGCTCTTTTTCGAGCGTTTTTCCTTTGCGCTGGTCGAGCGCGCTCGATTCGACGACGATCAGCCGAACGGGGTGGCCTTCATACGTCGAGGCCGTTTCCCATACCCGGTACGCCG
>NZ_LQYX01000020.1:0-13632 GCF_001587475.1 Geobacillus sp. B4113_201601 | reverse complement strand
AACGGTATTGGGCAGTGGTGCTGTTCGCCTGCGTATACAGCATCGCGGAATCTCAACAAGACCTCTCTTCCGGCCTAGAGCTTCTTCGTTCTCGGAAAGGGCACAGCGTCGTCGAGTTCATCTACGATGCCGCGAAGCAAGAGATTCCCATTGATGTGATCAAAAAACAGCTCCATGTCGCCTAAGGGGTCCCCTGTTTGTCTCTTAGGGAATGGAAATTACTGTAATGAAAAATGCTCATCTACAGTAAAAACGAAGAAATAAAGCAAAACGATGCTTTATTCCTTCGTTTTTTTATTGATTATTGTTCGGTTAGCTGTTTCTCCATGTCGGATAGTGATATGTCTAAATTATCCTTTTCTCCTTTCTCATGGTGGCGCTTAACTTTATTTTGTTTTTCATCAACGATCAATTTCCCTTCAGGAGAGGATAAAAATCGCGCCATGCCAAAACCCCCACCGCCAACCGATGGCGATGGGGGAAACGTCAATAAATCGGTGTGTTGTCTTTGTTCATGTTTTCCAAAATTGCTTTGACGCGGGCGAGGAAGCGGCCGCAAATGAGGCCGTCCAAGACGCGGTGGTCAAGCGACAAGCATAAGTTGACCATGTCGCGGATGGCGATCATGCCGTTTTTGACGACCGGGCGTTTGACGATCGTTTCGACTTGCAAAATGGCCGCTTGCGGGTAGTTGATAATGCCCATCGACTGCACGGAGCCGAACGCGCCGGTGTTGTTGACGGTGAACGTGCCGCCTTGCATGTCTTCCGGACGAAGTTGGCCGGCGCGCGTTTTCGCCGCTAGTTCGGCGATTTCGCGGGCGATGCCTTTGATCGTTTTTTCGTCGGCGTGCTTGATGACGGGAACGAACAACGCATCGTCGGTCGCGACGGCGATCGAGATGTTGATGTCTTTGCGCTGAATGATTTTATCGCCGGCCCAAACGGAGTTCAGCTGCGGGAATTCTTTCAGCGCTTGGGCGACCGCTTTGACGAAGAAGGCGAAATACGTCAAATTGAAGCCTTCACGCCGCTTGAACTCGTCTTTGATCGCATCGCGGTAGGCGACAAGGTCGGTGACATCGACTTCGACCATCGTCCACGCGTGCGGCGCTTCGTGTTTGCTGCGGAGCATGTTGGCGGCGATCGCTTTGCGCACCGGGGTGACCGGAATTTCGATGTCGCCCGCTCCCGCTTCGATCGTTGGCGGCGCTGGCTTCGGCGGCGCGGTTTGTGCGGCCGCTCCAGCCGTTTGAACGGTTGCGGCGGCCGGAGTCGGCTGTTCCGCTCGCGGCTCGGCTTTTGGCGCCGCTTGTTCCGCCGCCGGTGCCGATCCCGCTTTCGGAATTTGGCCAGACTCAATCAGCTTCAGCAAATCTTTGCGCGTCACGCGCCCGCCAAGGCCGGTGCCTTCGACTTGTTCGAGGTCAATGCCGTGTTCTTGCGCCAAGCGGAGCACGGCCGGGGAGTAACGGCCGTTGTTGGCCCGGCCGGCCTTTTTCGGCGCCGGTGGCTTCGCGTTGTCTTCCGCTTTCGACGTTTCTTTCGGCGCTTCGTCCGCCGGCTTCGCTTCCGAGCTTGGCGCGGCGACTTCGCCTTCGACTTCGATCGTGCAAATCGGCGCGCCGACCGGAAGCGTTTCTCCTTCGTTGGCGATCAATTCGCGAATGACGCCGGCAAACGACGACGGAATTTCCGCGCTCACTTTATCGGTGATCACTTCGGCGACCGGATCGTATTTGTTCACTTTGTCGCCCGGGGAAACGAGCCATTTGCTGATCGTGCCTTCGGTGACGCTCTCCCCGAGCTGAGGCATCGTCAATTGTTCGATGGCCACATCGATACCCTCCTATCTCTGTTGCAATGTCTTTGCCGTGACGTCCCCAGCCGCCTACGGTTGGCTTCGGGCCATTTTGGCGGGATGCACTTTGGCCGACATCCCGCGCTTTCCCGCTGCCGAAAGGCCGGAGACGCCTTTCGTTCGTCTGTTAAAACGCCGCCAGTTCACGCATCGCTTTTTCCACTTTTTCCGGGTTGACCATAAAGAACTTTTCCATCGTCGGCGCGTACGGCATCGCTGGAACGTCCGGACCGGCGAGGCGCATAATCGGCGCATCGAGGTCAAACAGGCAATGTTCCGCAATAATGGCGGCGACTTCGCTCATGACGCTGCCTTCTTTGTTGTCTTCGGTAATGAGCAGCACTTTTCCGGTTTTGCTTGCCGCTTCGATGATCGCTTCTTTATCGAGCGGGTAGACGGTGCGCAAATCGAGCAGATGAACGGAAATGCCGTCTTGGGCGACGCGTTCGGCCGCCTGCAAGGCAAAATGGACGCACAGCCCGTACGTGATGACGGTGATGTCCTCGCCTTCACGCTTGACGTCCGCCTTGCCGATCGGCAGTACATAATCATCCTCCGGCACTTCCCCTTTAATGAGGCGGTAGGCGCGTTTATGCTCGAAAAAGAGCACCGGATCTTCGTCGCGAATGGCCGCTTTGAGCAGACCTTTCACATCGTACGGCGTCGACGGCATGACGATTTTCAGCCCCGGCTGATTGGCAAAAATCGCTTCCACCGACTGCGAGTGGTACAGGGCGCCATGCACCCCACCGCCGTACGGAGCGCGGATGACGATCGGGCAGTTCCAGTCGTTGTTCGAGCGGTAGCGGATGCGCGCCGCTTCAGAAATAATTTGGTTGACTGCCGGCATGATGAAATCGGCAAACTGAATTTCAGCAATCGGACGCAGGCCGTACATCGCCGCGCCGATGCCGACGCCGACGATCGCCGATTCGGCGAGCGGCGTGTCGATGACGCGCTCTTCGCCGAACTGCTCGTACAATCCTTGCGTCGCTTTGAACACCCCGCCTTTCCGGCCGACGTCTTCCCCTAATACAAACACGCGCGGGTCGCGTTCCATTTCTTCACGAATCGCCATCGTCACGGCATCAATATAGGAAATCACAGGCATCGTCCATTCCCCCTTACTCCTCGGCATACACGTAGCGAAGCGCATGTTCCGGCTCGGCGTACGGCGCTTTTTCTGCGTAGTCGGTCGCTTCGTTTACTTGTTTCATGACGCGCGCTTGAATGTCTTCTTCCAACGCATCCGTTAAGACCCCCGTTTCTTTTAAATAGTTGGCAAACGAGACGATCGGGTCTTTGGCGCGCGCTTCGGCGAGCTCTTCTTCCGTCCGGTAGACGCGGTGGTCGTCGTCCGATGAGTGCGACGTCAGACGGTATGTCACCGCTTCGATGAGCGTCGGCCCTTCGCCGCGGCGGGCGCGGTCGGCCGCTTCCTTGACGACGCGGTACACTTCGAGCGGATCGGTGCCGTCAACCGTATAGCCCGGCATGCCGTAGCCAACGGCGCGGTCCGATACGTTTTCGCACGCCAATTGTTTGGAAATCGGCACGGAAATGGCGTACTTGTTGTTTTCGCACATGAAGATGACCGGAAGCTTGTGAACGCCGGCAAAGTTCGCCCCTTCATGGAAATCGCCTTGGTTCGACGATCCTTCGCCGAACGTGACGAAGGCGACAAAATCTTTCTTTTCCATTTTCGCCGCCAAGGCAAAGCCAACGGCGTGCGGTACTTGCGTTGTGACAGGCGAGGAGCCGGTGACGATCCGGTTTTTCTTTTGCCCGAAATGGCCCGGCATTTGCCGGCCGCCGGAGTTCGGGTCTTCCGCTTTGGCAAACGCGGCCAGCATCAATTCCGTCGGCGTCATGCCGAACGTCAACACGACGCCCATATCGCGATAGTACGGCAGGACGTAATCTTTCGTCCGGTCAAGAGCGAACGCCGCGCCGACTTGGGCCGCTTCCTGCCCTTGGCACGAGATGACGAACGGAATTTTCCCGGCGCGGTTTAACAGCCACATCCGTTCATCGAGCTTGCGGGCGAGAAGCATCGTTTCATACATTTCCAACACCGTGTCATCGCTTAATCCGAGTGCTTGATGACGGTTTTGCGCCATCGGAACAACCTCCCTTAATGAAAATCGTTTGCCAGTTCCGCCGATGAGCTTGCGAATCTTGCTTTTTCAGCCCACCCAAACGGGAGAGGGGAGCTTTTCCGCAACGGATGCCCGTCCGCCGAACGAGCAGTGAGCGGCGGTGCTTTTGCTTCTTTCCCCTCTCACGTGCGCTGGCTTGGTTCGCTGACCGCTGTCCAGCAAAAACGCGCCTTCGCAAATGACAGTTAAAGTGCAGCGCAAACGGGCGCAGCCGGTATCCTTGCAACGGCGCAGCCTTCGCAAAAATGACAGTTAAAAGTGAATCGCCCGGCCATCGACGGCCAGCGCCGCTTCCGCCAAGGCCTCTGACAGCGTCGGGTGCGGATGGATCGCATGGGCCACTTCCCACGGAGCCGCATCGAGCACGCGGGCGAGCCCGGCTTCGGAAATCAAATCGGTCACGTGCGGCCCGACCATATGGACGCCAAGCAAGTCGTCGGTGTTCCGGTCGGCGACGAATTTGACAAACCCTTCCGCCTCACCGAACACTAGCGCCTTGCCAATGGCTTGAAACGGAAATTTGCCGACTTTGACGTCATAGCCTTTCGCTTTCGCCTCTTGCTCGGTTAAACCGACCGCCGCCGCTTCCGGACGGGTGTAAATGCAGCGCGGCACCATCGTGTAATCAATCGGCGCTGGGTTGCGCCCGGCTAAATGTTCAATGGCGACGATCCCTTCATGGGCGGCGACATGGGCGAGCTGCAAGCCGCCGATGACATCGCCGATCGCGTAAATGTGCGATTCTTTCGTTTGGCCGAATTCGTTCGTTTGAATATACCCCTTCTCGACGACAATCTCGGTGTTTTCGAGGCCGATTCCTTCAATGTTCGCCTGCCGCCCGACGGAAACGAGCATTTTGTCGGCCGCGAACGTTTTCCGCTCGCCTTGATGCTCCGCTTCGATCGTGACGCCGTTTCCTTTCTTGAGCGTTTCCGGCAGCACTTTCGCTCCGGTAACGATGTGGACGCCGCGGCGGCGGAGCAGTTTTTCCATTTCTTTTGACACGTCTTCATCTTCGGTCGGCAAAATGCGGTCGGCATACTCAAGCACGGTGACATCCACGCCGAAATCGTTGAGCATCGATGCCCATTCCATGCCGATCACGCCGCCGCCGACGATCAAGATGGATGACGGGAGCGTCTCCATTTGCAGCGCTTCATCGGACGTCATCACGAATTCGCCGTCCGGCTCCAGCCCTGGCAGCGTGCGCGGACGCGAACCGGTGGCGATGACGACAAACTTCGGAACGAGCATTTCGTTTTCGCTGCCATCGTTCATTTCGACCGACACCGTCCCTGGCAGCGGGGAAAAGATCGATGGGCCGAGCAAGCGGCCAGTGCCGGCGTATACATCGATTTTCCCTTTTTTCATCAAATGCTGCACGCCTTTGTGGAGCTGCTCAACAATCGCTGCCTTGCGCGCCTGCACTTTGGCGAAATCGAGGCGCACGTCGCCGGCGATGACGCCAAACGCCGCGCCGTTTTTCGTTTGCGCGTACACTTCCGCACTGCGAAGCAGCGCTTTGGACGGAATGCAGCCAGCATGCAGACACGTGCCGCCAAGCTTCCCTTTTTCCACAACGGCCGTTTTCAACCCGAGCTGCGAGGCGCGAATGGCGGCCACATAGCCGCCCGTACCCCCGCCGAGAATGACGACATCGTATTCTCTTGCCATTTTGCCTTCCCCTTTCTGTCTGTTGCCGCCTCAACGCCGGGCCGGAACCGGCGCAGCCGCTTCACCGAGATACGTTTTTTCTTTTTCCTCGCCGCGCAAGACGCGAAGCGCCCCTTCCGCTAACGCCTGCAGCTCGTTTTCGCCCGGATGGACGATGACATCGGCGATCCATTGGACGCGGCGGGTGATCTGTTCGACAAACGATTTGCCGTACGCCAGTCCCCCGGTCAAAATGATGGCGTCGACTTTGCCGGCAAGCACGGCGCTTGCCGCCCCGATTTCTTTCGCCACTTGGTACGCCATCGCCTCATAGACGAGCTTCGCCCGTTCGTCTCCTGCTTCGATCATCGCTTCCACTTTGACGGCATCGTTCGTGCCGAGGTAGCCGACAAGCCCGCCTTGGCCGACGAGCATGCGCATCACTTCCTCACGGTAGTATTCACCCGAGAAGCATAAAGCGACCAAATCGCCGGCCGGCACCGTCCCGGCGCGCTCTGGGCTGAACGGGCCTTCGCCGTCAAGGCCGTTGTTGACATCCACTACCCTTCCTTGCTTGTGGGCGCCAACCGTAATCCCACCGCCCATATGAGCGACGATCAAGTTGAGTTCGTCATACCGTTTGCCAAGCTGGCGGGCGACGCGGCGCGCGACCGCTTTTTGGTTGAGCGCGTGGAAAATGCTGCGCCGCTCGATCAGCGGAAACCCGCTGATCCGGGCGATCGGCTCGAGTTCGTCGACGACGACCGGGTCAACAATAAACGCCGGGATATTTAACGCTGAAGCGATTTCGTGCGCCAATATGCCACCGAGGTTGGAGGCGTGCTGGCCGGAATACCCGCGCCGCAAATCGTCAAGCATCGCCTCATTGACGCGGTACGTTCCGCCTTCAATCGGGCGGAGGAGCCCGCCGCGGCCGCAGACGGCGCTCAACTTCGATAAATTGATCCCTTCTTCATCGAGCGCTTGCAAAATCGTTTGCTTGCGGAACTCATACTGGTCGGCGATCGTTTGATATCGCCGAAGCACGTCCGCCTCATGGCGGATCGTTTTTTCCAGCAATGGCCGTTCGTTTTCAAAAACGCCGATCTTCGTTGAAGTCGAACCTGGATTGATCGTTAAAATGCGAAACTTCTGCTCTTGCATCGTTGCTGTCCCTCCGTTGACCGCCGCGGGGCGGAAGCCCGCCCCTTTCCCGCCTTCAGCGAGCGCGGCGGCGGCTTAAAATATGATGGCCGTTTTGCAAAAACTGGCTGCGCGCTTTGCGCATCGTTTCAATCCGCTCTTCGGCCATCCGGTCAGCCGCCACGTACGTTGGAATGTTGTCGCGTTTGGCGATCGCGAACACTTTTTCGATGTTGTCGTAAATTTGCTCGATTTTTTTCATCGCCCGCTCGCGGTTGTAGCCGTACAGCTCATCGGCGACATTGATGACACCGCCGGCGTTGATCACATAATCCGGAGCGTACACGATCCCCATCTCATGAATGATGTCGCCGTGACGTGGCTCTTTCAGCTGGTTGTTCGCCGAGCCAGCGATCACCTTCGCTTTCAGCTGCGGAATCGTTTGGTCGTTGATAATGCCGCCGAGCGCGCACGGAGCGAAAATGTCGCACTCCACACCGTAAATGTCGTTCGGGTCGACCGCTTTCGCCCCAAATTCCTCGACCGCGCGCGCCACCGCTTCCTTGTTGATGTCGGTAACGATGAGTTTCGCTCCTTCTTCATGCAAATGGCGGCACAGATGGTAAGCGACATTGCCGACGCCTTGGACGGCGACGACTTTTCCTTCGAGCGAATCGCTGCCGAACGCTTCTTTCGCCGCCGCTTTCATCCCGCGATACACACCGTAAGCGGTGGCCGGCGACGGGTTGCCGGATGAGCCGAATTCCGGCGAAATGCCGGTGACATAGTCGGTTTCTTGATAGATGATGTCCATATCGGCGACGGTCGTGCCGACGTCTTCCGCCGTGATGTAGCGGCCGTTCAACCCTTGAATGAAGCGGCCGAACGCACGGAACATCGCCTCGTTTTTATCTTTGCGCGGGTCGCCGATGATGACCGTCTTGCCGCCGCCAAGGTTCAACCCGGCGGCCGCGTTTTTGTACGTCATGCCGCGCGCGAGGCGCAAGGCGTCTTCAAGCGCTTCTTCTTCCGAATTGTACATCCACATGCGCGTCCCGCCGAGCGCCGGGCCGAGCGTCGTGTCATGAATGGCGATGATCGCTTTCAGCCCTGACTCTTTATCTTGGCAAAACAGCACTTGCTCATAATCGTATGTTTCCATATATTTGAACAATTCCATCTCAGATGGCCTCCCTCTTTTTTATTTCGCTGCTGAACAGATGGCAAGGGCGAGCGAATACAATTTGCTTTCGGCCGAGTCGGCGCGCGATGTCAAGACGATCGGCGCCTTCGCCCCGGCGATGACGGCGCCGACGTTGGCTTTGGCAAAATAGACGAGCGACTTGTACAGCATGTTGCCGGATTCAATGTCCGGCACAAGCAAAATGTCCGCCTGTCCGGCCACATCGCTTTCAATCCGCTTATGTTTCGCTGCCGCCATCGACACCGCGTTGTCTAACGCAAGCGGCCCGTCAAGCAAACAATCGCCGATTTGCCCCCGCTTTTGCATGATCGCGAGCGCGGCGGCATCAAGCGTTGCCGGCATGGCGGGATTGACCGTCTCCACCGCTGCCAGCGCCGCGACTTTCGGGCGCTCGATGCCGATGGAACGCGCGATGATGACGGCGTTGTTCACAATTTGCACCTTTTGTTCCAAATCGGGGGCGATGTTCATCGCCGCATCGGTGACGATGACAAGCCGGTCAAACGTCGGCACGTCAAACACCGCGACATGGGACAACACCTTTCCGGTGCGCAGCCCGTACTCTTTGTTCAAGACGGCTTTCAGCAGTGTCGCTGTCGGCACATGCCCTTTCATCAACGCATCGGCCTCGTTCAAATGGACGGCGCGCACGGCCAGCTCCGCCGCTTGCCCGACCGAATTCGCATGAACGATCTCCACATCGGGAAAGCGGGCGCACCCCTTTTCCCTCAACAATCGGGCAATCCGGTCGCGATCTCCGTAAAGCACAAACCGGCCAAGGCGATGTTGTAGCGCCATCGCCACCGCCTCGATCACTTCTTCATCTTCCGCCGCCGCCACCGCCACCGTTTGGCTCTGGCGCCGGCTTGCCTCTTCGATTAACGATTCGAGCTTCATCGTCTACACCAACCTTTTTTGCCTATCGTGCTGCACGATAATCTATGCAAAAACTATGCCAACACCAAAACGATGAAAGCGCTTTAAACAAACCATTTTTCCTTCATTGGTATGTGCAACTTTTTTCTTACCATGAAAATTATTGCATGCTTTTTTTGTCAAGTCCGTATTTTTCCAACTTATAGTATAAATTGCGCACCGAAATGCCAAGCGCTCGGGCAGTCGCCGTTTTGTTGCCGCCATGGCGGCGGAGCGCCTGTTCGAGCAGCCGCGCTTCATAGCACGCCACCATTTCATCGAGCGGACGCAATTCTTCTTCGCTTTCGCCGCCGAATGAAGGAGAGGAGGACGGCGTTGTCAACGGCGGCAAATGAAGGACGTCAATCATCACCTCATGAAATTTCATGAAAATCATCGCCCGGCCAAGCACATTTTCGAGCTCCCGGACATTGCCCGGCCAATCATAGGCCAACAGCTGCGCCATCGCTTCGTCCGTCACCCCTTCGACATTGCGCCCGTAATCTTGGTTCAGTTTCTGGATCAAATGTCGGCAAAGCGCCGGAATATCTTCCTTGCGGGCACGCAGCGGCGGAATGGAAATCGGCATCCGGTTGAGCCGATAGTATAAATCTTCGCGAAACGCGCCAGCAGCGATCGCTTTTTCCAGATTGACGTTGGTCGCGGCGATGACGCGGACGTTGATCGGAATCGGCTTCGTCCCGCCGACGCGAACGATTTCTCGCTCCTGCAAAACGCGAAGCAGCTTCGCTTGCGTGCTCGCTGATAATTCACCAATTTCGTCAAGAAAAATGCTGCCGTTGTTCGCTTCTTCAAACAGCCCGCGCTTGCCGCCGCGCCGCGCCCCGGAAAACGCTCCTTCCTCGTAGCCAAACAATTCGCTTTCTAATAATGTTTCCGGAATGGCGGCGCAATTCACACGGATAAACTTGTTATACTTTCGATCGCTGGCGTTATGAATGGCGTGGGCGAACAGCTCTTTGCCGGTCCCCGATTCCCCGCGCAATAAAATCGTTGCCGGCGTTTTCGCCGCCAGCTTGGCTTGCTCAATCGCCACTTTCATTTCTTCCGACTCGCCGATAATATCGGCAAACGAATATTTCGCCTCAAGATTGCGGATAATTTGCCGCGCCCGGTTGAGCTCCGCCGTCAGCCGCTGAATTTCCGAGACATCATGGATGACGCCAACGCTTCCTTTCAAGACGCCATCGACGATAATCGGCGCGACATTGACGATGACGTCCCGATTTTTGGGGCCGACTTTCATGCGCGCTCCGCGCACCGGGCGGCGCGTTTTCAATACTTGCATATGCATGCTTTCGCCCTCGGCAATATCGGCGGTCGCCGGCTTGCCGATCACGTCTTCTTCCTTCAAACCGGTAAGCCTCGTGTAGGCCGGATTGATCAAAATGCCGTTTCCGTTCTCATCGACCACGGAAATCGCTTCTTCCGATGAATGAATGATCGCTTCAAGCATCATCCGAACTTCCTTTAAATCGGTAATTTCCTCAGCTAAGGCGACAAGTTCAGTGACGTCTTTCAATACGGCGAGCGCCCCAAACAGTTGGCCGCTGTCATCGATGATCGGCATGCGGGTCGTGATTAATTTTTTGCCATTGGGAAGCTCGACTTCTTGGTGAAACTCCGTTTGCCGGGTTTTCAGAACACGCGGCAGCCCGCTCGACGGCAAAACGGTGAGGATGTGCTTGCCAATCGCTTCCTGTTTGTCAAGCGCGAGCAACTCCGCGGCGCTTTCGTTCATATCGGTGACGTACCCATATTCATCGACAACGATCATGCCGTCATGGGACGAATGAAAGATGAGGGCGCGCCGGGCTGCTTCGCTTTTCAGCTTGGCGATCAACGCTTCTTTCTCTTCGACCAACTCCGCCATCATGCGGGCAACGGCGCTTGGGACGATGTTCACCCCGTTTGGCGCCAAGTCACGAATCTCCTCAAGCACCTCGGCTCTGCCCGTTGTTTCAATAATCAAATCGAGCGGCTCTCTCAACCACGGCCGCCAGTCGCTGGCCGCGGCGATGCCCCACTTTTTCGCCAGCTGCAGCCCCGGAGCGTTTTCATCGACATCGACGACCGCCTTCACCTCAAACCCCGACGCTTCATGAAGCAGCTTCAGCAGCGATGTTCCGCGCGCATCGGCCCCGACGATCACAACGTTCTTCATTCGCTCCACCACACTTCGCTATATGTCAATTTTTGCAGACACTTTTATCATACTTGATTTCCTCTTTCCTTGACAAATCGGGGATAACCGTTATGATAATCGATAAAGTCCATTTTGTCGGAAAGGAATGCGATCGCGATGGAGCGAATCATGGCGCTGTTGATTTTAGTCATTCCTGGCCTTGGCGCGGCGCTTGGCATTAAATGGATGCGCGATGCGTTGTTCGGCATCAGCGATCCGCCGTTCGCGCTTTTATGTCTGCAATTTTTCGCAGGATTTTTGCTGTTTGCCGCCGGACTGGCGTTTATCGGCGGATTTGTATTGCATCATGACCGAAAGCGGAACAAAGTGCAGACGCGTTTCCAGCGCCGCCGCAACACTCGTTGAGAGAGGCAAAAAAAACGCCTTACCTCTTCGGTCAAGGCGTTTCCTCCCTCCGTCGCTTTGCTTGCTGCTTTGCAAATGGCCGCCCGGATGGCCGCGCGCATCGAGTCAAGGCGTTTCCTCTTTCCATTGCTTCGCCTGTTGCGGGTAGTCGGTGAAGATGGCGTCAACGCCATAGGAAAACATCGTTTTCATCGCGTTTCGCTTATTCACCGTAAACGGGCGCACCGCCACCCCACGCTGCCGCGCTTCCGCCGCCCATTTCGCCGTGACGGTTCGATAATGAGGATGCAAGCCATCCGCTTTCATGACTCGCACATACGTCCATGGATCATGGAGCGGGTCGATCGACAAAAGCGCCGTCTCCATGTCGGGAGCCAGCTCTCGACAAAGGCGCATGCTGTTATGGTTGAACGATGACAAAATCGTCCGCTTCTCAAGCCCGTAGCGGCGCACGAGGGCAATCGTTTTTTGCTCGAGCTTTTCGTAAGCGATCAAGCTGTTTTTCAACTCGATGTTGACGGCCAGCGGAGTGGGCGCCAACCACGCCAACACTTCTTCCAAATGAGGAATGGGGCAATGACCATACCGCCCCCGCCATGTCGCCGCCGCGTTCAGCGCCCGCAGTTCGCGGTACGTCATGTCTTTCACCCAGCCGCTTCCGTCCGTCGTTCGGTCGACCGTTTCATCGTGAATGACGACCACTTCGCCGTCCTTGGTGAGCTGCACATCGAGTTCAATGCCGTCCGCTCCCACGTTTGCCGCCTCGATAAACGCCACCATCGTATTTTCCGGGTGTGTGCCTGCCGCTCCCCGATGGGCAAAAATCATAGTCATCTCCGTCTCCCTTTCCTCCATGTTGACCGCTCGACTCGTGAACAAAAACAAGCGATACAAAAGCAATTTTGACGATCATCATTAGCGTATCATGCACATACAGCTTAGAACAAGCATCTTTTTCTACGTATCCGTTTCATTCTTTTTAGACCAAATAAATTGTGTAAAAAAAAATCGTTTTATGCAGGAAATTTGCAGACCACCAGCGAATGCTTTTATAAACAAAGGAAAAGGAGGATGTTGCCTTGATGAAAAAGAAGATGGGACTGTCCGCGCTTATTATTTTTGCTATTCTTTTTTCTTTTGGCCTAGGCGCCATTGCCGCACCTAAGCTTACGCTATTGTTCAACAACAAACAGCAAAAAATCGATGTTCGGATCATCAACAACCAACCTTACGTCCCACTGTATAGCATCGTTGGTCTTTTTGGTGGAAAAGTCACGTATGAGAAAAAAACAAACCGTTATCAAGTGACTTCAAAAGATTTCAATCCTCACCCTAGTCAAGCGAAGTCATATACCGTGAACGTCATGGGCGCGTCTGGTCCAATGAAAATCACGATCAATAAGGTCACAGTCGATCCAGCATACAAATACGATCCATATTTACCGCCCATTAAAGCGGTTGTGCTCGATGTGGTTGTTGAAAATACATCATCGGCAAAAATCAGCTGGCATCCTGCTCAAGGAATTTTCGCTTTGAATACCGGAGAGCAGATCGAGGACGCGTTGTTGTATTCACAAAATGTCAGCGGTGATTTTTTAGGTCATACGGTCAAGAAAGGAAAAATCGCCCTGCCTGTTCACGGAGACTTGGAACGAGTGAGAATGGTGAAATGCTATATCCATGCTGCTTTTGATGAACAGCTACAACCAGTTGGAGAAGATTTATCCTTAGAAATTCCATTCCGCTAAATCATCTCGATAAAATTACCTGAAACGAATAGCGTCGTCCTCATCAAGCAGACAAACGGCCCGGGTTCTGGGAGGCTGGTGATGTAGGGGGACAGGTCGCTTCCCAATCTCGTTTCTTAAATAGAAAATCTTGGTCATGCCGTCTTTTGATTTGTTGTGATTTCCTACTCGTCGGCCGTTGTTTTTCACCAATCCTTCACCTTGTTGCTTAAAGATGCAGTTGCTGTATTTATCGTTCAAGTCTTGAAGAACCAAAAACGTAGACAGTTGGACCGGCCCTTAAATGGCAAATAAACCGAATGAAGAGGGTGTCCCAAAAGTGTTCGCATAGCGTTCGCTTTTCGGACACCCTCCTTTTTTTCGCAAAAAAAAATAAGA
>NZ_LQYX01000083.1:20678-21324 GCF_001587475.1 Geobacillus sp. B4113_201601 | reverse complement strand
GGCGAAACGCGCTGGAGGGCCTGCGAGGAGGCTATGCCACCACAGCAGGACCGAAGCGTCGCGAGCCGATGGCGGCCGGAGCTAGATAGGACGATACGCGGCTTCTTCCGATGGTTATCTAGTTTTGAAGGAATGAAAAAGGCCTTGACAGCTCATCACGAATCATTATAATAATAAATGTCTAAAGCGATATCTCTCAGTAATGGCTCAGCGATGGGCAGTTACGTGGTCAAATCACACTTTGATAAGGATATTATATGATTCCGCAGTAGCTCAGTGGTAGAGCAATCGGCTGTTAACCGATTGGTCGCAGGTTCGAATCCTGCCTGCGGAGCCATCGTGGAGAGCTGTCCGAGTGGTCGAAGGAGCACGATTGGAAATCGTGTAGGCGTGAATAGCGCCTCAAGGGTTCGAATCCCTTGCTCTCCGCCATTATCCATCAGCATGGCCCGTTGGTCAAGTGGTTAAGACACCGCCCTTTCACGGCGGTAACACGGGTTCGAATCCCGTACGGGTCACTTCTTCGTGGAGGATTAGCTCAGCTGGGAGAGCACTTGCCTTACAAGCAAGGGGTCGGCGGTTCGATCCCGTCATCCTCCACCACTTTAAAACATACAAAACAAAGTTCATCGCCTTATTGAAATTC
>NZ_LQYX01000083.1:2777-20668 GCF_001587475.1 Geobacillus sp. B4113_201601 | reverse complement strand
GTCCCGTAGTGTAGTGGTTAACATGCCTGCCTGTCACGCAGGAGATCGCGGGTTCGAGTCCCGTCGGGACCGCCATCTTTAATTAGGTAAAGTAAGGATAAGGCAGTTCAGTCGGTAGAGACGAGCATCAGCATAATCGAGTTTGCTGCGAGTTGCCTCGACGCATCGATCATTTTTGAATCAGCTGGTAGAGGAAGAGGCATAGAGCAATCAACGAGCGAGTTAAAAAATAACATACGGCTCGGTAGCTCAGTCGGTAGAGCAAAGGACTGAAAATCCTTGTGTCGGCGGTTCGATTCCGTCCCGAGCCACCATGAAATATTAAGAATGAACCTGTTCATTTTTTGATCCGTATTATGCCGACTTAGCTCAATTGGTAGAGCAACTGAATCGTAATCAGTAGGTTGCGGGTTCAAGTCCTGCAGTCGGCACCATTCTTGGAGGGGTAGCGAAGTGGCTAAACGCGGCGGACTGTAAATCCGCTCCCTTTGGGTTCGGCGGTTCGAATCCGTCCCCCTCCACCATTTAAACAAAGGGGCATAGTTTAATGGTAGAACAGAGGTCTCCAAAACCTCCGGTGTGGGTTCGATTCCTACTGCCCCTGCCACTCTTATCATGGCGACTATGGCGAAGTGGTTAACGCACCAGATTGTGGCTCTGGCATGCGTGGGTTCGATTCCCACTAGTCGCCCTTGAAAAATGGCATTGGGGTATAGCCAAGCGGTAAGGCAACGGACTTTGACTCCGTGATGCGTTGGTTCGAATCCAGCTACCCCAGCCAATGTTGCGGAAGTAGTTCAGCGGTAGAACACCACCTTGCCAAGGTGGGGGTCGCGGGTTCGAGTCCCGTCTTCCGCTTTTGACTAGGGCGGCATAGCCAAGTGGTAAGGCAGAGGTCTGCAAAACCTTTACCCCCGGTTCGAATCCGGGTGCCGCCTCCATCTAATGAATAAATTTTTATTGACAAACAAAAGTTAAGAAGATATAATGGTAGATGTCGCGCCGATGTGGCGGAACTGGCAGACGCGCACGACTCAAAATCGTGTGGGGTAGCCCCCCGTGTGGGTTCGACTCCCACCATCGGCATCGAAAAACTGATGTATCAAGGATTCCTGCAAGATGTGGGAATCCTTTTTTATTTTATCCTCATACGATTCCCCATTGAAAAATCTGATTCAGTATTCCTCATACGACTTGCTGAAAGGGTGATATTTTGGCAAGGCGTAATAATAATTTATCCCCTGATGAAATTTTTGAAATGCACACAAACTATATCCAATCTGATGCTATTGATTTTCAAATAGCGTTAGAAAAATTCCTTGAAGATTGCGAAATACGGAATTGTCGCCCTCAAACAATTCAGTATTACAGAAATGAATTATCGGTATTCTATAAGATTCTTCGTGAACAAGAAATTGAAGTTAATATTTACAGAATGACACCCGAAATCATTAAACAGAATGTCATTTTGTATATGAAGAATCAGAAAAATTGTAAAACGGTAACGATCAATACTCGACTTCGCTCGTTAAGGGCATTCTTCAATTTTCTTGAACGTGAAAAAATCATTTCTAAAAAACAAAATCCTTTTCATGAAATTAAATTACTCAAAGACCGAAAGAAAGCAGTGCCGACTTTTACAAAAGAAGAAATTCATATCCTCTTTAAACAGCCGAATTTAAGAACGTTTACTGGTGTAAGGGATTTAACAATTATGATGCTTTTACTTGAAACAGGAATACGAGCAAGTGAATGTGTGGGGATTCGATTAGGAGACATAGATTTTCAACGTTCCCGAATCCTTATCCAAAATACAAAAGGTTATAGGCAACGATATGTACCGATTCAAAAACAAATGAAAGAGCAATTAAAAAAATATTTATCCATTCGTGGCGTATTAGATCATGATTATCTATTTGTTTCGATTGATGACACTCCTTTAACCAAACGTCAAATGCAGGCGCAAATTGAATCCTATGGCAAGAAATGTGGTATCCATGCGACTTGCCATAAATTCAGACACACCTTTGCACGACTTTCCGTTGAAGCGGGCGCTGGAATATTTGAACTCCAAGCGGTTCTAGGTCATTCGTCAATGGAAATGGTGAAACAATACGTCAATCTATTTTCTGATGATGTAGTCGAAAAGCATAAAACATTTTCGCCTATTGAAAATGTGTTTTCAAGTAGAAGAAGGAGGTAGCATGATGAAAATATTAAAACTCACTGAAAACGAACTCGTCACAATAAAAGTTGCGCTATATTCACATATGCAGCACATTCGCAAAGATATTGAACAAGCAAAGCGTGAAGGTAAAGATACGTCATTCCAAGAGCAAGCACTTCAAGATGCACAACAGGCGTTTGAAGCATTGAATTTTGCACAGTAACAAAAAAATCGGGAGTGATGCGCCAACATCACTCCCAATAAAATAAGGCATACTCAATATAAACTCCGTTAAGTTAAGCATACACCATTTTTAAAAAATAGGCAAGGTGTTTGTGTATTGAGTATGCCCTAAAAATATACCATAGGGGGCATATTTTTTATGAAAGCAGGTAACATTGAGCAATTTAAGCATTTGTCACAATTTCGTGATTTAAATGATTTTAACAACAACATCGAACAATGGATGATTGATTTAAAATCTAAATTCACTAAATCGGAATTGATCGCATTAAAGCGTCTTATTCGCTTTTCAGCAAAAGTCGCTGGCGTTTGTAATGCGAAGATCGCAACTATTGTATCGGCATGTCATGAAGCAGGTCAAGAAATTTCTCGTTCTACATTTGAACGTATGTTGCGGAAAGCAAAACAATTCGGTTTAATTGTCGTCTACAATACATTCAAAAACGGCAAACAAGCACACAATGTCTATGTATTTCAACGCTACCAGTCGCAAAATGTTTCTATTTCTTCTACAATTGACGTAGCAGAAAATACGAAAATTGACGGAGCATATGAAACTAGCAATCTTTTAGAAACTAACAATCAAGATGTTATAGATAAACGTAGCGATAAAAAATATCCACAATATTCACAATTAGACGCTTCATTCACAAGTAATAGAGTACCAGTCGAATTTCGTGATCTTGTGAAGTGTTTTTATGACGACTATAAGACGATTGAAGAGTTTTGGAAAATAATTCATATCCAAACACGGAAACTTTTGTATTATACGCAGAATGATCGTATTACGTTGGCTATTGATTCATTTAAACAATTGGTACGTAATATAAAACGTGGGCGCAAAGTGCGGAACATTTTCGGCTATTTCTGGGGAATCGTGAATAATATGCTTGATGCAGAATATATGCGTATTGTATGTGAAGATGCTTAAATTACGTCAAAAAAATGGGAGAAATTAAGAATTTTTTGTAGTATGAAATATAGTGAGGGATGTTTAAGGAAAATTTGTCAAAAATCACCCTTGAAAAATTACTATATATAGAGGGTTCGTAAAAAAACTGTCAAAATAAATACTTGAATTATTACTTATATATAGAGTGACGAAAAATCCTAAAAATTTTTCATTTCGCCTTATATATTATAGAGGGGTATATACTTTTAAGGAAAAACTGTCAAAAATACTTGAAATATTACTTATATATATAGAGTGACGAAAAAGTGACAAAATAAATACTTGAATTATTACTATATACATAAGGTAAAAACTCAGCGTTCCACTTAAGTATAAAAAATTCAATAATATCAATGATATTTGAATTTCTCATAAAATGAGATAATTGCCTACAAAGGAAGGTAAATTGGTAGCGAGAAAATGAAACGGTTTAGAAGATCACTAAAATGCCTAGAGTCACTAGGATTTTTTACGCTTCTCTAGAAAAATAAATTTTCTGAAAATTACCTTGAGCCCTAGAGCCATGCGGTCTGAAGCCAATTTTGAGATAATGGTCTACTAAGGAAGGTAAACAGTCAATCTGTAAAAAATGCGATAATTTAAGGAAAAATCGTAAAAAATTTTCCGTAAAAAACCTATATTATGGATACTATAAAATTTCATGTGGGTAAAATGATAAAAATTTACATGTATTTATTAAAAAATGTCCCTATTTATGAAGGGAAAAATATTGAATTGCCCTTATTTATTAAAATATGTCGCTATATATGAAAGGGAAAAAGGTTGACTTTATTAAAAAATGTCATTATATATGAGAGGGCTATTTTAAAAAAAAGTTGACTTTAATAAATTGTAAATAATTTTGGGTAAAAAATCGGTAAAAATAAACCTTTAAAGGAAATATATAAAGATGAGGAGGTATTTTTCATTGAGTGCCGACATGATCGACATTCAATGAAGGGTATCTCCTTCCTTCACAATACGAGATTCTTTTGTGATTTGCGTCAATTGCCATTTTCACAGGTTCTTTCGCTTTTTCGCCTCCATTTTCTTTACGGAGTGGGCTTTTTGCCTACTCTCTTTTTTTATCTCTTTTTTACTCATATTTTTTAATCTTTTTGGAAAGGAGGCGTTGACAAAATGGATTTAACATCTATTCCAATTGAGCAATTTGTTTCAAACGGTGTATTTGGTGTACTTTTCGTTTGGTTGCTGATTGATACACGAAAAGAAGCAAAAGAACGTGAACAGAAACTTCTCGCACAAATCGAAAAGCAAAATGAAGCACAAGAACGTATCGTTCAAGCAATCGAACGAATTGAGCAAAAAATTGAGAAATTGGAGGTGTCAATGAATGGCTGAAATTCAGTCAAATGGTTACATTTCTATTCGTGAGCATATCGTAAAAAATTGGAATAAGATTGTATTGTTAGATGCTTCTAATAAACAAATTTTCTCAACAACGATTGATGGCACTAAAGCAAGATGGGCACATACAAGATCTAAAGAAGAAAGGGTAACAGGCGTTAACGATTTCGGTGAGCCAATCACTGAACAAGTCGAAGTTGAATCGAATCCAGTTTTAGAAATCTCATTAAAAATCACTGGTGCTAATGTTTCTATTCCTTCAACGGTGCAAAAAATTCAAGTATTAGATACTCAAAATAGAATCATGACAGAAGAAACATTTACGCCTTTCACATTTAAAACTGCACAAGATGAGTTGACATTGAACGTTAAAATTCAAGTACCGCAACAAACCGCTTAATTAAGGCGGTGATTTTTTATGTATATTGAAGTCATTTCATATGTTAAAAAAATAACTTCTAATACTAATAGAAGCACACAATCAAAAAAAGAAAATCGGGAAACTGTATCATACGCAAAACACATTTCATCTTCTGTACAACTGCAAACACAAGCGAAAAAAGAGAGTCGGGAAGTTACTTCATACACAAAACACATTCAGACGCTTGTAAATCGTCATAGACGTGAATTTGTATCAGTGAATAGTTTTATATTACCTATCCGTTTTGAAACGGTTATAAAGCAAAATCAAACGCTTACAAAAAATGAAGATAGAAATATTTTTATTTTCACAAAGCCGATTCAAACGAATATTTATTGTCAGACGAAAAAAGAAATATTGAAAATATATGCTTATATTCATCATGAAGAAAATTTATCTAATACATACGCAATCGAAAATCCTTCCAGTGTGGAGGTGATATGATGGCACTGGCAGGCGATACAGTTAGATTGAAATGTCATTTTAAAACGTTTGATGGCACAGCAGTTGAGCCGAAAGATGTGAAATTATCTATCTATGACATTAATAAACAATTGATTGAAGAATTTATTTTAGATGATTCCCACAAAGAGAATGTGGGGATTTTTTGTTTTGATTATGTACTCCCGATGAATCAAAGTGAAATTATCTTTGAGTTTTCGGGAATTTACAATAATAAGCCGATTCTCGTTAGGGATTCGGTAAAAATTCAATTCTCAAAATGAAAATGGAGGTAGATATTAATGGATGATAAAAAAGTTACTCAAACTGAAACAACTCAAGACCAACAACAAGATCAAACTCAACAGCAAGATCAACAACAAGATCAACAACAAACAGTAGACATGAAAACATATCTTGAACTCGTTTCAAAGATGGAGAAAATGGAGCAAATGCTTTCACAAGAAGCAGAAAAACAAAAAGAGATTGAAGCGAAACAGCAAGAGTTATGGCAGAAGGAAGTAAAATTGGCGTTAAAAGAAGCAGGACTTGAACAGTTTGCTTCAATCGTCAAAGTTTCTGATGAAAAAGAATTAAATGAAACAATTAAAACATTAACACAAATTGTGAATAATATTAAAGTTTCTACTGGTTATATTCCTGCTGACCATGCCAAAACAGATGAATACTCAAAATATGAAAAAGAAAAAAATGTTGCTGGCATGATCGCAGTTAAACTTTCTAAATTATTCCATAATTAATAGGAGGATGATAATATGTTCAAATCTACAAACTATACAAATGCTGAACTTGTTAATCTTTCAAAAGAAATTGCGGTTATTGGGGTACAAGCAACTCCTTTAACTTCGCTTTTGGCTAAAGGAAATACTGAAAAAGCAACATCCACAATTTACACATGGCGTGAAAAAACACTTTCTCATGATGAAGATATTTCAGCAGTTGAGGGTGAGGATACAACTGTATTTGTTGAGAGCGGACGCAGAGAACTCAATAACGTGCTCGAAATTTTCAAAAAGGGTGTAAGTGTAAGCGGTACTGCTATCGCTATGCAATCTACACAATTTGCAAACGAAGTAAATGACCGTTTGCTTGAACTTAAAGTGAATATTGAGAAAAAACTAATTAACGGGATTAAAAATGATGGTTCTACTGCTCCATATAAACGTCAAATGGCAGGATTAATTGAATTTGCAGATCCAGCAAATGCGGTTAATGTAAAAGGCACAGTTACAGAAGATGATGTAAAACAAGTAATGCGTAAACTCTGGGAACAAGATCTTGCAGAAGGTACATATTATGCATTACTAAATGCCGATATTAAAGAACAAATTGACGCAATTTATAAAGATCGTTACAACTACCAGCATAAAACTACAAATTTCGGTTTAGTTGTTGATTCGATTGAAACTAATTACGGCACTGTTAATTTAGTACTTTCTAAACATGTACCAGCCGACAAAGCAATTTTCTTCAATGATGCGTATATTAATCTTGTGTATCTCCGCGAACCTGCATTCGAGCCATTGGCAAAAACAGGCGACAGTGTAAAAGGGCAAGTAATTGCAGAAGCAACACTTAAGGTTGCTAGCCCGAAAGCAGTTGCAGTTGTTACGGTTACTGAATAATTAAATACATAGAGCCAAAAAGGGGACACTTGCTTAATGCTTGTGTCCTCTTTTTTTATAAAAAATTTACTCATATTTTTGATTGGAGGTGAAGGAGATGAATATCAAATTGCGTGATGAGTATTTACTCAAACGCAGGAAAAAGAAGATTTCACAAAAGGAACTAGCACAAGTATTGAACTGCTCGCAATCTCTATTAAGTCGCTATGAACGTGGAGAATGTGGCATGTCTAAAGAGAAAGTTGAACTTTATAGACGCTATATAGATGAAAAATAAAATTCACGTTTTATCCAAAAAAAAAGAAAATGGAGGTGAAAGAGTGAAAGAGAATTTGCGGAACACGTCATAAACCACACTCCTTTTATTCCAACAAAAATCTCAACGGAATAAAAGGAGGAAACTCATTGCTTAATGGCAGTGAGTGGTTTATTGACGTTTTATATTGTTGTTTTACTGTTTTGTTTTAAGGAGTTGTGGGAGTGTTCTCTTCTCTTCACTTGAACTAGATGAAGAAAGAAATTAGAGAACTATTCCCTGCTTGGTGTTCGGACTATACACCAAAACAAAATACACTTATTTTAACAGATGATTTGGATTCGCTTGTAGGTTGTGCTATTGAAAAATATGTAAAAGGAAATGAAATTAATTACTTTTATGATTTTGGAAATATATTCGTTGCTGATAAAGAAGATAAACGGAAGGCAATTGGGATTGATTTAGCATTGCATAAAGGAAAATCTTGGTGTAATCATGTTGTAAGAATTAATGAAAATGACTATGTAAATCCTCTTACAGCAAATGTTAACGCTTTATTGAAGGTACATGCAGGAAACTACACAAAGAAATATGCAATGTCCACAACATTAACCATGTGGAGTTTTTATGATTTACCTTTACCAGCAACAAAAGAAGGGAAAATGATTCTTCTTGCAATTGATTCATCATTTTTAGGTCATTATTCTAACAAGTTTAGAAAAGTACATAATACATATTTACATTTGCTTGGTTTTGATGAATTGATTGATTTACTCAACGAAACAACAAAAGCCGATTATTTACATATTCAACAAAAGTACAATCTTAAATCAAAAATTAAATTGAATAATGAAGGATATTTAGAAACAGATATAGCCCTTGCAGAGTTGCAAGGGTTTTTTGATTTTCCGATAGAGTTACCTAATAAGCAATTTAGTTTACTGGCACAATTCAAAACACAAGACGCTTACACATATCAAATTCAATCAAAAGATCAGATACCGAATTTAATTTCATTTGCGCTTACTGGAACAAGAAAAATGAAATATACAACACTTTGCTAGGAGGTAATCAGAAATGGCTAAAAAATACTTCTTTTGCTATGACAAACGACTGGCTGATTTTTTGCGATATAAAAAGAATATTGAATACATTACGAAAGCATATGCAGACAGAACACTGAAAAAATTCTATCTTTTTCCTGTAACGGATGAACTAAATCGAGCGATCAAAGAATATCATGCTAGTGTAAAATCGGGCAAAAAAGTGACGGAAAATACACTAGTGTAAAAAACGGAAAAATTTTTCCCAAAATTACACTAGGGTGGTGTAAAAATCGGAAAAATTTTGCCGATATTTACACTAGGGGTGGTGTAATTTTCGGCAAAAAAATGACGAAATTTACACTGTAATACATAGAATACTATAAATACAGAGAAAACTTACTTACATAGAAGGATAGTTGAGTAAGTTTTCTGTTTAGTTTTAAGTAAGTAGTTATTCAAAATTAGTTATTCAATAATTAAAATTAATCAAGAAAGGGGAAATTGTATATGTTTATTAAATGTTATAATTCATTTGCTGATTATTCTTCACAATATAAATTAACACAAGATGAATTTTATATTTATTGCTATCTTTACACAAATAGAACATATGAAGAATATGTATTAACCAGTGTTGATTTAATTAATCAGACATTAAATATTTCTTTTAGCAACAAAGAATCCAACAATAAAAAAATCATTATGAATTGCTTATTGAATTTAAAACAAAAAGGTATTATTTCATTTGAAGCCGATCAACTTAAAAATAATACTGCTTTATATATTACATTTAAAGAAATTGAAGCAAAAGGATTTGAAAACATTTCATATGAAAAATTCCGTTCATTTAAAAATGCAACTGATTGCTATATTTATTTCTGTGTGGCACGTTACCAAAAATTAAATGGTTTTGAAGCGTCTTATAATGACTGGGCAAGTATACTTAATGTTTCGAGAAAAACCGCAATAGAAATGATTGAAGATGTTTGTAAACGTGGGATTATTTATAAGAAAATCGGAGGATACACAGATGAAGAAATACGAAGCAATCAGAAAAAACAAGAGAAGAATAGATACTATATTCAAAAAGTTGAGCAAAAAGAAAAAGATGTCACTGAAACATCAGCAACATCATCTAAAGAAACCGTTCAAATTGTACAAGAAAATGATACTACAAATACAAACAATAAGCAAGAGGAAAGAGAGCATAATTGGTATGTAAAAGGTTCGGAATTGACAGTTGATGATTTTTATATTTATCTCACAACAAATGACGAGAAATTGAAAAAGCAGGCAGAGTTTAGAATTAATGCAATTAGCAAAAATGAAAAAGGGAAATATATAGTTGAATCACTAATGAAAGAAGCACAAGAGAAAGTAAAAGATGAAAAACGGAAGCAAGAAAGAGAAATGCTGAAACAAATGACAAATGCGGTGCGGTTAAAAGATGGCACTATTGTTGCGGTTGATGAAAAGAATATTGATACGATTGATGTGAATGAGGTTGATTGTATTTTCTATTCGTATTATGGGCAACATCTTGAAACAGAAGTAGAAATACAAATTTTTCAACCTACCATATATGAAAACGGCATACTTGGATACGAAAATCGTCCAGATATGATTCATAGAGGATGGGAACTTTATATCGAGCATGTGAAAACATGTGAAATGCTTACATTGTCAAAATGTGAAGAAATTAAAGATCAAGTATTTGATGAATTTTTTCCTGAACGAAAAGAAGAAAAGAAAGTTATTAGTAAGAAGAAAAAAGAAAGAGAAATAATTGATATTGCTACTATTGTTATGGAAGAATGGGAAAAGGATGAAAAGAAAAGAGAAGAGGAACAGAAAGAACAGCAAGACCGTCAATCGAGATTATTGCAATTCCTTGATGAAATAGAGAAAAAACGAAAAGTATATAATGATGACGATGATTTAAGTTTTCTTGATGAATTAGATTAATGGACTAGCATTTTGCTAGTTCATTTTTTATTGTCAGACAAAAAAGGAGGAGATAAAATGAGAAATCAAGGCATACACAAAGCACTTGAAAAAGTGGACTGGCGCAAAAGAGCGTACTTTATGCGAAAGTTTCAAATACGGACACCTAAAAATGCACATATTTTGGCCATGACAGATGAAGAATTTTTGAAATGGGCGGATAGACGTACTTTCACAACGTTTCACAATTGGGAACAAACGGATGAGTATTTTGAATTGTACTTGATTTATATGCGTGGCAAAATGCAACGAGACCTTGAAGCAATATATGATGTTGTTTCAGAAAAGGCAAAACAAGGCGATGAAAAAGCCGTGAAACTCTTTTTGCAATTACATAAAGACATGACACAACTTCAAAAAGAGATGAATCGGAGTAATAAAACAAAACAAGAAGAAGTGCAAGAAGAAGAGGATGACGATCTAGAAATTTAAAATAGACAATATGTCGGTTTTAAGGAGTGTCATAAATGACACTCTTTTTTGTTTACAGGAGGTGAGATCGTGACTAAAAAATTAACAAAAGAAGCAAAGTTAAAAATCATTATGAACGATTTTAAACTCTTTGCGAAAAATTTTATAAAAATCGTTGATAACTTTGGCAATACAGTGCCTTTTATTTTGAATCCAGAGCAGGAACAATTCATGAATGAGATGTCAAAGTACAATATAATCCTAAAAGGGCGTTAATAAATGGCGCAGTATGTCAGCGATGGCATACTTTAACCCCTCTAATTCGGTGAAACTCCCACAGGGACAACACCGAGCCAAGCCCACATATCATGTCGAGAGACACATATGTTGGGAAGGTGTAACGACCAGAGCGTTTGCTCGTAGGGTGCAAGCGATTGGCACTCGAAACGGGGGGATACTTGTCATAAGACAAGTATATGATATGGTCTCATCTCTACAGCAATGTAGAGCAGTCCGTAATGGACGGTGCAAGCGTAGCGAACTTGCACGAAGGTAAATGCAAATAGGATTTACTACTCTATCTCTTGCATACATGCTTTATTCAGCATGTACCAAGCCCGATACAAACTATATCATCATGACACATCATGCTTCTGTTTCAAAAAGTTTATTCGTGAAATTGAAAAAGATGTATAAGAATTTACCGCATGAGAAGTATGGTAATATATTCCCTAAAGCACTTCTTAATAATAGGGATGAGTTGTATTTAGACAATGGCAGTCGAATCATCATCGCAACTGCGCAAGGAGAAGATGCTATTTCGGGAAATTCATTCCAATTAATACATCTTTCAGAAATGGCGAAGTATCCGCATGACGTACAAGAGGAAATCATTGCAACGTGTATTCCTGCATTAGCAAAGAACGAATCCAGTGCAATCATTATTGAATCAACTGCTTATGGTTACAATACCTATCAAGAAATGTTCATGAAAGCGTATAGAGATAAAGAGAGTGTTTGGAAAGCGCATTTCTACTCATGGCTGGCAAAAGCGTATATTCAGCAATTCCGCCATACATTCGATGAGGCGGAAGCGTGGTTTAAAGCGAATAACAACGGTAGACGAATGACTTATGAGGATTTAGATCACGATGAAAAGGTTTTAAGAGATAAATACGGTGCTACATATCGTCAGTTGATGTTTCGTAGATATTACATAGCGACAAATTCCCTTGAAAAATTTAGACGTGAGTTTCCAACGACACCAGATGAAGCGTTTATGGAAACGTCAAAGAGTGTATTTGATACTGCAAAGATTATTGAACGGTTGCAACATGTCATTCCTCCAATTGAAACAAAAGAGGTTTATGACATATTGCCTGATATTCTTAAACCGTATGTCAATAAAAATCTTTTCATTTACCATTTACCGAAACCGAAAATAAGACACTATGCAGGCGTAGACGTTGCATCGGGTACTGGAGGTAACAACGATTATACAGCAATTAGTATTATTGACGCTGATGGTCAACAAGTTGCAAGTTGGTATTCAAACAACATTCCAGTTTACAAGATGGCTGAAATAGCAAATTCGCTTTTAAGATTTTACAATTACGCTTTCACAGCAGTTGAAAGAAATAACGTAGGATTGCCATTTATTGAGAAACTTTTTAAAGATCATGGCTATTTAAACTTAATGAAAGAAAAGATTTTTGACCAACGTGGAAAACGTAAAATGCAAAGAGGTTTCACTACAACAAGAATTACCAAACCGATAATTATAGAAGATTTAAAACAGGCGTTTGAACTTGGTTATATCAATATTGAATGTGTACGTACGCTTGAGGAAATGAAGATTTACCAAGAAGATAACAAAGGAAAGATGGGAAACAAAAAAGGAAATAATTATCATGATGATATGGTAATGGCAATGGCATTATGTGTACAAGCCATGAAACAGGCGAAATATTATGTTGATATTTGATGATGACATATGACACAGTCAAAAACAGAGTTGCACGCTGAATCTTACATATACTATCAGAGTTGTAGGGGTGCGACTAATATGACGCAGGGGTGAATGTTTCATTCACTCCTTTTTTATTGGTCGTCACTTGCATAGTGACGACTTTTATATTTTTACGAAAGGGGATGTATAGAATGAATCTTAAAGAATACATAAAAGAAAAATATGAAGGGCGTTCGGATTGGTTTGTTGAGGAAGTGCAATCAGTAACAAATCAACAAAGAGTAATGAATGTAATGAATTTAAAGAATTATTTAAACGGGCAACATAAGATTCTTCAAAAGCCGAATGAAAAATTCGGGGGTAAAGAGTATGTGCCGAGAAAGATTGTGCTTAATCATGCGTTGACGTTAACTAATTTCCAAGTATCATTTTTGCTACAAAATCCAGTAACCATTATAGGGAAAGAAAGAATTGTAAAAGAATACCAAAAGATAAATCGTCAAGGGAAATATGATCGGCTTAATTACCGGATTATGGACAAAATGATAAAATTTGGGCAAGTATATGAGTATGTGTATTTAGATAAGAATGTAATTAGAAGTAAACTCATAGATGCTACTGAAGGTTTCCCTGTTTGGAATGATGTGAATGAAATGATCGCCTTCATTCAAGCGTATATGGTGGATGGAATTGATTATTATATTGTTTATAGTGAAGATGTTGTTGAAGTATATGACAACAAAGGCGGAGAATTGAGAATGACAGGAAGATTTGCGAATTTATCGGGGCTTCCGATTATTTATAAAACGATGAATGAAATTAATGAGAATGAAGGTAAAAGCGAATTGGAAAACTGGATTAGCATTTTGGATTCGCTTGAAGATCTAACTAGTCGTGCAGTCGATGCCTATTACAAATATATTACAGGTATACCAGTTATTACAGGACAGCAACTAAAAGGTGAAGGATTGCCTGATGTTATTGGTGCTGGATTGGTTCTTGACGATGGGGCAAGTTTTGAATTTGTATCGAATAAATTCGATAGTCAAGCATTTGATACGTTGTATGAAACACTTCTCAATGCACTCTACACGGTAGCACATATGCCTGCTATTGCGGTAGGGCGTACAGATATTTCAAATGTCTCAACTGAAGCAGTTAGAATCTTGTATCAATTAGCAATGATGAAAGCAGTACAAAATGAACAATTTATGAGGGAAGGTATTGAGCAACGTTTTGAGAGAATTAGACGATTGCTTGCATATAAAGGTGTAACGTTTACAGATGATGAATTTGTTTCGTTAGGGCTTGTATTCCAATATGCGTTGCCAAGTTCGGATAAAGAAATTATTGAAAACATGAAAGCATTAAGAGAGATGGGCGGAATTAGTATACATACGATGTTAGAACAAAATCCATATGTACATGATGTTCAGCAGGAACTTACGAGGTTGAAGGAAGAAAATGACACTACATATAGTAGTGGAGTTGATAACAAGACACAAGATGTTGTGTTAATGAAAATGTAAACGTGACAAGTGATTGAGTTGACAAATACTATATCCGCCTTCACGCGCCTGTTATGTATGGGCACATAAAGCCAATTTTAAAAAAAGGTTGGGCCATGCAGGCGGCCAAGTCCAAAATTGATCGTAATTAGGCGTATAAATGGACCAATTTGACGTGATTTTTTTTATACATCTTTTATGCAATTACTGTATAATTTGTGTCAAAAAATGATAAAACCAAAGTTTTATCGAAACTTATATTTCACAAAGTTTATGCATTGTTATATTATTGATATATAGCGGATTCACAAGGTATTTTGCATAAAGTTTGTGAAAAAATATACTGTATAGGGTATAAAATCAAGTAATTTTACTTGACAGAAAAACGTTGATAAATCAACATTTGTCAAATAATGGTGTTTAACATAATGGCTATTATGTAAACTAGAAAACGTTATGTCGATGAATACAATATGCATGATTTTGTATAGTAAGGACACCCCTAAATTGAAAAAATTTGCGCTAGCAAACGCTTTTACTCACGCACGAATAGTTTTTACAATTTCTGAAGACCTTCTTTTAATTCTCTACCTTTCAAAAACGTTGATTTTTCAATACTTTTCACACATCCACTATACATTTCAAAAATGCCTATATATCAACGTTTTTTAACATAGATGAAATATTGCTCGTTTCTATTAAAAATAAATTCTCTTTGCCTATGATTACTCATTCCATAAAAATAAAATGAAAGGAAATGATGTATATGACCAACTTACAACGTCTTATGCTTGAGATTAAAGGTATTGAATTAGATCAAAACGAATTGATTGTATATTTAGAAGAAAACTGTTTAAAAGCCCACGATGAATACGTTCCTTCCAGTGCAACCAATAAACGTAACATTTATAAGACGGCTTTAAGTATCCTCGAATCAATCGCCAATAATCCAAAACTCATGAAATCCTACAAACTCGATGACATGACTATTAGCGACTTTCATGAAAACCTTCTTGCACGTATAGATCAACTGGAGCGGAAAATTCGCAGTATGAAAGATGATGAACAAGAGCAAGTGTTCATGTTGTTTAACTCTTAATACTCTGTCGTAAAATGCGACAGAGTGACAGAAAAATCACGCAGTGAGAGGGATGATTATCCATTCCCCCTTTTTTTATGATGTTACCATTTTGGCGACATCATCTTTTATGATGTTACTTGATAAGGAGGTTAAAAAATGAATCCTTTTACATTTGATACATCCGATTTTCAATTTCTTCTTGATTCAGTCGGTGAAACGGTTTCGATAGATAATGTCGAGCAAAAAGCAATTATTACAAATACAAAAATCGGCGATTATGAGGACATATATATACATACTCTTGAGCCGATTCAACGTGGGAATTTAATTCTACACAATAAAAAAAACTATCTAATTGTGTCTGATGTGACAGAAGGGTTATATAAAAAAGCATTAATGAGACGTTGTAATTATGTAATTGAAATTGAAGGGCAGGAAGTATGTGAAATAGTTGGGCATAATGATTTCGGAGAGCCGATTGAAGAATGTCATCCAACTGTATCAATCAATGTTCCTGTAATCATTGACAAATACAATTTTAAAATAGACGATTTTGCGCCTATCAGAGTGCCAGAGAATCAAGTGATTGTTACAATGCAAGATTCGCAAGAGAATAGAGAAAAATTTGCTGTCAATTCGACATTTGAAGTGATGAATAAAAAATGGAAGGTTATTGATGTTGATCTGACAAGAACGGGGTTGCTTATTTTGACGTGTGAATTATCATAAATTTAATATTGAAAACAGGGGATAAATTATGTATGATATATTGTAAGAAAAATTAAAGTCGTATGAGAAAATTTTTTTGAATCAGAAAAAAATCTTGCAGGAAAACTATTGATACATCGGTAGTTTTAAATATATTCCATTTAGTGCCGTTTTTTAGCACGACTCAAAATCGTGTGGGGTAGCCCCCGTGTGGGTTCGACTCCCACCATCGGCATCCTTGGAATTCGATAGCCCACGGCCAAAAGTCGTGGAAGCCTTGATACGACCGCGTTTGCGGTCGTTTTTCATTTTCAGGAAATCCCGAAAAAAACGATAGAATCCGAAAAAATTTTGCACGAATTTTGCACGGCTATTTGGCATGATATAGATCATCCATGATTTGATCGAGGAGCATATTTTCCGCTTGTTCCAGCTTGTCCAAAATGTGTGAGTAGGTTTGCAATGTGATCCCTATATCCTTATGGCCAAGACGCTTTGAGATATATTTGATGTTCGCTTTCCGGTATAACAGCATCGAAGTGTGCGTATGTATCAAGGTATCCATTCAGCCCGATACTAGCGCGATTTTCAGAATCCAGCACCAATAGGGCATTTCCGGTATCGAAAACGCCCTAGGAGGAATGGAGAAGCGTTTGAAGAGACTCCCCACTTAGAAGTTTTTGCAACGATTCCCACACCGGCTTTCCGTGTTTTTGCAGGGTAGAAATGACGCTACGAATGATACAGAAAGCCTTGGCATCGTCTTCCTGACGAAACGTTCCAGAAATTTTTGGTTTGACTTTCACCATCCGCAAATCGCGCTCGGCTTGGTTGTTGTCAAACGGCACTTCTTTCTTTCGCAAGAAGAGAAGCGCTTCTTGTTTACGCTTTTCTAGGCGCTGGATGAAACGTTGCGCATGGTGGACGCCGCCGTGTTTGCCTTGTTGGCAACGCTCCTCGAGTTCTCGGCGACCATTCGCTAGACGCTCGTCGTACACGGCTTCCCAATACCGAACTTCCTCTTCCGGTAGAGCTCCGCCCGCGTTCTCCACCGCCTGTTTCATCTCCAACAACGCTTCGGCCATCTCTTTCGACTATGAATGGCCGTACAGTTCGGTATATGCCCGAAGCTCCCGGAGATGATGGGCATGGCAAACATGGCTCGCCTCTCTGTACATCGGGTACACCGAATACGCATCGTGCACCATCGTTCCTTTGTACCGCGGCAAGATCCCGATGTCGTCCGTCGCTTGCTTGCCACGAGAACGATGCAGTCCGTATCGGGTGGCCTTGGCAGTGGAAGCCACGTGCATCCATTGGTTCTTCCCGTTCACACGCAGACTGGTTCTGGTTTCATCGACGTGTAACGTCTTGGACGCGAGCAACGCCGTTTCGATCTCTTCGGTCGCTGCTTCTACCACAGGGAGCCATCGTCTCGTCATGTTCACGACCGTGCCTGCCCTCATCGAATGGTTCACTAACGCTTTGACCATCTCGGTGACACGCTGGCACGGGATCAACTGTGCATGGTTCCAGTATAAAACAAGGGAAGTGAGGACGGGTCCGTACTGGGATGACACCTTGTCTGCCGAAGATTTCGCCATCGGGTATAAGCAGCTGGTGGACATTGAGCAGGCCTTCTGAACATTGAAGTCTACAACATTGGAATG
>NZ_LQYX01000083.1:0-2767 GCF_001587475.1 Geobacillus sp. B4113_201601 | reverse complement strand
GACGAATGCGAACGTCTCATGCTTGGACATTTTTCTTCAAAAAACGGTGACCTTGATCAACGAACCGAACTGACGGTCAAACAGGCTCAATTCTTTGCGGCTCTAGGGATGGAGCCTCCTCCGAAGATTCTAGGCATCCATCCTCGCACCTAGATACACGCCCAACGTATGCCCAAATGCCTCTCATCCCTTTGGTATCAAGGGATGAGAGGCATTTTGTTTGCCTAGTGACTGTCGAACTCGGGGTCTAAGAGGCTGGTGATTTCGTGCAAAATACCGCTGAGTTCCACCCATTTCTCAATGAGAGAAACCTCGCAGAATCAGCTTTCTTTTCTGAATGAAAATGCCTCCAATTGGTGTGTGGCAGCGGTTTTTCACCGGCCTTCTAAAAAATTTCTGATTTATACTTCGATTTAATTTTCACACTCCCAAATAGCGTAACGACTAATAGCTAAAGTTGTTTCGCCCCAAGTTTTTCTTTAACAATGGGCAAGTATTTTTTTTGAGACGATCATCTACACTTTTAATATTAAAGTCTTTCATGATAAACAATCCTCTCGCTATCTCCAATCCTGACTTTTTTTTCTTTTTTCGCCAACTTGATAAGTAGCTCCTTTAGCTCACTCATCCCCGAAGGATCCAATCCATTAGTTGGTTCATCTAAGATTAGTAAAGCAGGTGAGTTTAATAAGGACTGAGCTATACCTAGCTTTTGACGCATTCCTAAAGAATACGTTTTTACTTTGTCATTAATAACATTTTCTAATCCTACCATTCTCACTACTTTTGCAATACTTTCTCTGTTAATGCGGCCGCTCATCCTTTGAAAATACATTAAATTATCATATCCTGATAAAAATTTATATAATTCAGGGGTTTCTATTATTGCACCGATTGATTTCAAAGCTTTTTTTTTATTGCTCTTTATGCTATAGCCATTAATAATAACGTCACCTTGAGAAATAGAAGTAAGACCAAGCATCATTTTCATAGTTGTTGTTTTACCAGAACCATTTTCACCTAAAAAACCCACAATTTCCCCTCTGTTTATAGTAAAGTTCAATTTTTTTACGATATAATTTCCATTTATAATTTTAGATAGGTTTTTCACTTCCACTATCACTGACTTTTCCATTTATTACACTCCTATCTTCTTCTTATTATAAGAGTTTATGAGTATGAGATTTTTGAACATATGTGAACCTACCAAAATTATTGATGCTAGGATAAATAACTTCATATAAATGAGCCATACCCCTATAATATATATGACAGGCACGATACTTAATACGGTGAGGTTTTTCTTAAAATTATTTAAGTCTGATTTTTCTCCCCGATTATAAGAGGTTTCCTCTATAGAAAAATGCTTGTGCCTTTGTTGGAACGTGCGTTGTAAAACATATCTGACAACAATGTGACCCAATAATAACCAAGAGATGTAATATAAGAGAAATTCTTTGAAGTCTATCACAGCCCTTAGCCATGCAACAATAGGGACAAAGGGAATGGAACATGGCAATATTAAGCCCGTTATCCATTTATAAATTAATTTTTGATCAGGATAATTTCCAATTTGAGATACATTATTATATTCATAATGTGGTACTAAAAACGAATGTAAAATTATATATTTGGTTTTTAAGGAAAAAGCTGAAAGCGAACTTAGTATCATTATAAATTTTATATATATATCTACGGTGCTAAATATAAGGATTAAAAAAAGCTGCAAAGAATAAGTAGGTAAGCATAAAACTTTTAATGTATCTGTTTTTATCAAATATATATCCCTCGGTTCTACCCCATGGACAAACATGTACTGAAAAAATTCTCCCTCACTATCAAATGAAAGTCTGACTTTTAATTTGTTAAAAATATAACTTGGTATGGATAAAGATATATAAGTCGACAAAATCAATGAGAGTATTATCGATAATTTCTCTATAAATTCATTATGTGGAAGATCATGAAGAAAAGTTAGACTGACAATAACAGTGATCCAAAACGGAATACCCAATATAGAAACAATATATTTTTTCAAAAAGTAATGTTTAAATATGGTTTCTAGATACAATTTTACATGCTTTTTATTACTAATGAAAGGAAGTATAATGACTAACCATCTATATGTCTTTATTAACAATTTGTCAATCATCGTTGTACGATGTGTAATAATATGGTCTCGTTTCTTGATCAATAGTAAAATACCCATATTTACAATAACTAGAATTCCTATAAATACGAAAAGCGAAACTAAAGCTCTGACCGAACCACCCTGCACTAAAATTTTTGCCAAAGATGTAAAAGGAAACAAATCTTTATCTAAATATGCTAAAACAATTAATAAATATTTTTTACTTAAAACACCAAAATCAATAAAATGTTTATGTTCCAAAACTGTATTTAGCATGCGATCTGCCATCCTAGTAAGAAAAAGTAAAAACGGCATAAAAATGAACAATAAAAAAGCAGTTAGCAAAAAACCTCTTCCCTGTATATAAACACTTTTTTTTATTGAATAGTACTGAATGTTGGTGAAAAGCAACGTAATTAGTATGTTGATTATCAAAAGAAGAAAAAAAGAAGAAATAAAATGTACAATATTCTCAGGAATGGCGATAAATATCCCCACAAAAAGAGCCACTGTCGAAATAAATCTGTTTCTTAAGTTCCATATAGACTCGTCTATCCATAGAAAAGATCCATGGGCAATGGTTTGCCCTCCACCCGGGGATGAAAATCCGCGCCAGTGCGGCATTTTCACGGAAAA
>NZ_LQYX01000082.1:3291-4476 GCF_001587475.1 Geobacillus sp. B4113_201601 | reverse complement strand
GTCCGCTCGACTTGCATGTATTAGGCACGCCGCCAGCGTTCGTCCTGAGCCAGGATCAAACTCTCCAAAAGAAAGTTGATTGGCTTTTTGCTTCAGCCGCAGCGCCAAAGGCGCCGAGCGACCTCCGCTTTTCGTATTGTCTAGCTTCGGCCGCTATCGGCTCGCGACGCTTCGGTCCTGCTGCGGCGGCGATAGCCTCCTCGCAGGCCCTCCAGCGCGTTTCGCCGATAGGCAAGCGGCCTCAGCCTTTCGTTGCGCTTCGTTTCGTTCAGTTTTCAAGGAACGAGGATGGAGCCTATCGGGATCGAACCGATGACCTCCTGCGTGCAAAGCAGGCGCTCTCCCAGCTGAGCTAAGGCCCCACGTGCTCCGCGATCGGGAAGACAGGATTTGAACCTGCGACCCCATGGTCCCAAACCATGTGCTCTACCAAGCTGAGCTACTTCCCGCTAACGCGCTCGAGAGGATTCGAACCCCTAACCTTCTGATCCGTAGTCAGATGCTCTATCCAATTGAGCTACGAGCGCAAGTGCCGAGGGCCGGACTCGAACCGGCACGGTAGTTACCTACCCCAGGATTTTAAGTCCTGTGCGTCTGCCAATTCCGCCACCCCGGCTAACAGGCGAAATCGATTAAAGACAAATAAATGGAGCGGAAGACGGGACTCGAACCCGCGACCCCCACCTTGGCAAGGTGGTGTTCTACCACTGAACTACTTCCGCCCAGTTTTATGCGGGTGAAGGGACTCGAACCCCCACGCCCGTAAAGGGCACTAGACCCTGAATCTAGCGCGTCTGCCAATTCCGCCACACCCGCAAATCAATTGTGGTGAGCCATGGAGGACTCGAACCTCCGACCCTCTGATTAAAAGTCAGATGCTCTACCTACTGAGCTAATGGCTCATAGTTTGGTATACACTCAGATCTCTGACGATGTCCCTTCCTCTGCTAGCTGATCCAAGGATGCCGAGTGCGTCGGGACAACTCGCAGCAATTTCAAAGATGTAGCGCTCGTTGCTCTACCTACTGAGTGAATGGCTCATGTCATCATAACACTCTAAGTACTGATGAGCTCTACCTGCCTCTTCCTCTACGAGCCATTTCGAGGAAGCTAAGTGCGTCGAGGCAACTCGTAGTTAACTCGACGATGCAGCGCTCGTTGTTGCGCCAAAGGGATAAGTTAAGA
>NZ_LQYX01000082.1:0-3281 GCF_001587475.1 Geobacillus sp. B4113_201601 | reverse complement strand
TGGAGGATGACGGGATCGAACCGCCGACCCCTTGCTTGTAAGGCAAGTGCTCTCCCAGCTGAGCTAATCCTCCACGCCATCGCCTAGCAGCGACCTACTCTTGCAGGGGCGCTGGCCCCAACTACCATCGGCGCTGGAGGGCTTAACTTCCGTGTTCGGGATGGGAACGGGTGTTTCCCCTCCGCTATCACCACTAGGCGACCAATTAGACAAGTCATATTATAGCCAAATTGTTGCGTTTGTCAATACAATCTTTATTTTTGAACGCAACGATTGTCATTTCAGCATGCTATCACAATATAGCACACCAAAAACGGTTTGTCAACGATGATTTTTTATCTTCGTTCATAAAGACGACTTTTATTCTATACGCTTCTTGTTTTAAAGTCAATAGCCAATCGTCCCCTGTCAAGGAAAGAAACAGGGGACGATCGCTATCATTTATGGCGCATCTGTGGGAAGAGCAGCACGTCACGAATGGACGGCGAGTTGGTCAAGAGCATCACCAAGCGATCCACGCCGATGCCAAGCCCGCCTGTTGGCGGCATGCCGTATTCAAGCGCTTCAAGGAAGTCCTCGTCCATTTCATGCGCTTCATCGTTTCCTTGTTCGCGCTCTTTTAGCTGCGCCTCGAAGCGTTGACGCTGATCGATCGGGTCGTTCAGTTCGGTAAAGGCATTGGCATGTTCGCGCCCGACGATAAACAGCTCAAATCGGTCGGTAAAACGCGGGTCGTCCGGATTTTTCTTGGCCAATGGCGAAATTTCAACCGGATGGCCGTAAATAAACGTCGGCTGGATGAGATGGGACTCGACTTTTTGTTCAAAAAACTCGTTGACAATATGGCCAAAGGTCATGTGGGGAGCGACTTCCACGCCATGTTCTTTCGCCAGCTCCCGCGCCTCTTCGTCGCTCATCTGTCGCCAGAAATCGACGCCAACATATTCCTTGATGGCGTCAACCATATGGAGGCGCCGCCATTCGGGCGTTAAGTCAACGGTATGTTCGCCGTATTGAATTTTCGTCGTTCCGAGCACTTCATTGGCGATGTGGGCGATCAAATTTTCGGTCAGTTTCATGATGTCGCGGAAATCGGCGTACGCCTCGTACAATTCGAGCATCGTAAACTCCGGATTATGACGGGTGGAAATGCCCTCGTTCCGGAAAACGCGGCCGATCTCGTACACTTTTTCCAAACCGCCAACGATGAGCCGTTTTAAATGGAGCTCGATGGCGATTCGCATATAAAGCGTCATATCCAATGCGTTATGATGCGTAATGAACGGACGCGCCGCAGCGCCTCCAGCCACAGCGTGCATCATCGGCGTTTCAACTTCCAAATAACCATGGCTGTCAAGATACCGCCGCATTGATTGGATGATCAAACTGCGAGTAATAAACGTCTTCTTGCTTTCCGGATTCATGATTAAATCGAGATAACGCTGGCGGTAGCGCTGCTCAATGTCCTTAAGGCCGTGGTACTTCTCAGGCAGCGGGCGCAACGACTTGGTCAAAAATTCGTACGACGACACCTTAATGGAAAGTTCGCCGACTTTTGTTTTGAACACCGTGCCACGCACGCCAACGATATCGCCAAGATCGGAGATTTTAAACAGTTCGTACTGTTGTTCGCCGACATCGTCTTGGCGGACATAAATTTGGATTTGCCCTGTAACGTCTTGGATGTGGGCAAATCCCGCTTTGCCTTTGCCGCGCTTAGTCATGATGCGACCGGCGATAGCGACTTCGATCGGGTTTTCTTCTAGCTGCTCTTTTGACCATTCACCGTATAGTTCAAATAGCTCTTGTGCCTTGTGCGTGCGCTCGAACCGTTTGCCAAACGGGTCGACGCCCAATTCTTCGATTTTTTTCAGCTTTTCCCTGCGGACGAGTAGTTGGTCGTTCAATTCCTCGTGGCTCATAGCTCATTCACTCCATTTAGCGATTTTTTACGAAAAATACTGCCAGCGCCCGCTGGCAGTTCTCCCCTGCATGAACATCGTCCTTGTTGGACCATGTCATCTTCTATGGTCATGCATAGAAGACGGGGGCTTCTCCGATCATCCCATCTTATGCCGGAAAATGGGCTGAGCGATCCCCATGCGCCCCACGGTTCGATCACCGCCTTCGGTTGCGTCTTGACGCATTCCCCACTCTCCCTTTGCTTCGGAGCAGGAACCGTCTTGCAAAGCGACGCTAAACAGCTTCGGCGTTCGCCGCTGCTTGGGCTTCTGCTTCTTCCGCTACTTGAAGCAGCAGCGCGGCCAATTCGTCTCGCGTTTCGCATTCGTTGATGGCATTGCGGATTTTCGCCGCCCCACGAATCCCTTTTAAATACCAAGCTGCGTGTTTGCGCATTTCTTTTACGGCGATATACTCGCCTTTTAAGGCAATCAACCGATCCAAATGCAACAGGCAAACATCGATTTTTTCCCGCGGCGTCGGTTCGGGGATGAGTTCCCCCGTTTCTAAATAGCGGACCGTGCGGTAGATCATCCACGGATTGCCGAGCGCCGCCCGCCCGATCATGACACCGTCGACTCCTGTCTCTTCCAGCATCCGTTTGGCATCTTGCGGCGTTTTGACATCGCCGTTGCCGATGACAGGGATGTTGACCGCTTCTTTCACTTGCTTGATGATGTTCCAATCCGCTTTTCCTTCATACATTTGCACCCTTGTCCGTCCGTGGACAGCGACAGCTTTGCCGCCGGCGCGCTCGACAGCTTGAGCGTTTTCGACGGCGTAAATGTGCTGTTCATCCCAACCGATCCGCATTTTCACCGTGACCGGTTTTTCCACGGCATCAACGATCGCGGCAACGACATCATAGATTTTATTCGGATCAAGCAGCCATTTCGCTCCAGCGTCACAATTTGTAATTTTCGGCACTGGGCAACCCATGTTAATGTCGATGATATCGGCATTCGTATTTTTATCGACAAATTTCGCCGCTTTGACAAGCGTTTCTTTCTCGCCGCCGAAAATTTGCAAACTGATCGGCTTTTCCCGCTCATCGATGTACAACATATTCAACGTTTTTTCATTGTTGTATACGATTCCTTTGTCGCTGACCATCTCAGCGCATACGAGCCCGGCGCCGAATTCTTTGACGGTCAGGCGGAACGCCGAGTTGCACACGCCTGCCATCGGAGCGAGCACGACACGGTTTTTGATTTCGACGTCACCGATGCGAAACATCGAAAACGCCTCCCTCTAGAAATGTTGATTTATCAAGGCTTTTCGGCCCCTCAGGGGTGTCCAAAAAATATTTTTCGACAAAA
>NZ_LQYX01000081.1:10450-10794 GCF_001587475.1 Geobacillus sp. B4113_201601 | reverse complement strand
GAACACGGAAGTTAAGCCCTCCAGCGCCGATGGTAGTTGGGGCCAGCGCCCCTGCAAGAGTAGGTCGCTGCTAGGCGGATACTTATGGAGGATTAGCTCAGCTGGGAGAGCACTTGCCTTACAAGCAAGGGGTCGGCGGTTCGATCCCGTCATCCTCCACCACTTTCAAACATACAAAACAAAACTCAGCGCATCATTGAAATAAGTTCATCTTCTATCGTCGCGGGGTGGAGCAACGAGCATTTGCTTCATCGAATACGCTGCGAGTTGCCTCGACGCATCGAACATCTTTGAATCAACTGGTAGAGGAAGAGGCAACAAATATTTCAATGATACTGATCTTT
>NZ_LQYX01000081.1:9712-10432 GCF_001587475.1 Geobacillus sp. B4113_201601 | reverse complement strand
CAAGGTCCCGTAGTGTAGTGGTTAACATGCCTGCCTGTCACGCAGGAGATCGCGGGTTCGAGTCCCGTCGGGACCGTCTTTGTTTAAAAATTATGACAACCCTATATATTTTGGTTGCTTTCTTGGTAGAGACGAGCATCAGCATCATCGAGTTTGCTGCGAGTTACCTCGACGCATCAAGCATCTTTGAATCAGCTGGTAGAGGAAGAGGCATAGAGCAATCAATGAGCGAGTTAAAAAATAACATATGGCTCGGTAGCTCAGTCGGTAGAGACGAGCATCAGCATCATCGAGTTTGCTGCGAGTTGCCTCGACGCATCAAGCATCTTTGAATCAGCTGGTAGAGGAAGAGGCATAGAACAATCAATGAGCGAGTTAAAAAATAACATATGGCTCGGTAGCTCAGTCGGTAGAGCAAAGGACTGAAAATCCTTGTGTCGGCGGTTCGATTCCGTCCCGAGCCACCATTCGCCGGCTTAGCTCAATTGGTAGAGCAACTGACTTGTAATCAGTAGGTTGCGGGTTCAAGTCCTGCAGCCGGCATCTTTTCTTTTGCTTGAGAGTATGCAAGTGTGTGCTTCACTAAGGACCTCCATGAGCCATACGCTCAGTAACGAGGAATACATCTTCGAGTTAACTGCGAGTTACCTCGACGCACTCGGCATCTTTGAGTCGGCTGGTAGAGGAAGGGACATCGTCAAATATTTGAGTGTATACCAA
>NZ_LQYX01000081.1:8521-9702 GCF_001587475.1 Geobacillus sp. B4113_201601 | reverse complement strand
CATGAGCCATTAGCTCAGTAGGTAGAGCATCTGACTTTTAATCAGAGGGTCGGAGGTTCGAGTCCTCCATGGCTCATCATGTTGCGGAAGTAGTTCAGCGGTAGAACACCACCTTGCCAAGGTGGGGGTCGCGGGTTCGAACCCCGTCTTCCGCTCCACTGCCGCCGGGGTGGCGGAATTGGCAGACGCACAGGACTTAAAATCCTGGGGTAGGTGACTACCGTGCCGGTTCGAGTCCGGCCCTCGGCACTTGCGCTCGTAGCTCAATTGGATAGAGCATCTGACTACGGATCAGAAGGTTAGGGGTTCGAATCCTCTCGAGCGCGTTTTATCGGGAAGTAGCTCAGCTTGGTAGAGCACACGGTTCGGGTCCGTGAGGTCGCAGGTTCAAATCCTGTCTTCCCGACCACTTTGGGGCCTTAGCTCAGCTGGGAGAGCGCCTGCCCCGCACGCAGGAGGTCATCGGTTCGAATCCGATAGGCTCCACTTTTTCATCCGTTTTGGCGGTGTAGCTCAGCTGGCTAGAGCGTACGGTTCATACCCGTGAGGTCGGGGGTTCGATCCCCTCCACCGCCACTCTTATCGGACCTTTAGCTCAGCTGGTTAGAGCAGACGGCTCATAACCGTCCGGTCGTAGGTTCGAATCCTACAAGGTCCACCATTATTGTTGTTTTTTTGGAGGAGTACCCAAGTGGTTGAAGGGGTCGGTCTTGAAAACCGAGAGGCGCCGCAAGGCGCGCGGGGGTTCGAATCCCTCCTCCTCCGCCATAAATAATCGTCTCATTTAGCTCCGTTGGCACAAATAGAATGAGACGGCATCAACTCGGTTTGAGCGCTCCGCTTTTTTCGACCAGTTGACTATTAGGAAAAACGATAAGCATTGCATAATATGGATTTATGCCGGCTTAGCTCAATTGGTAGAGCAACTGACTTGTAATCAGTAGGTTGCGGGTTCAAGTCCTGCAGCCGGCATCAACATCATGGCGACTATGGCGAAGTGGTTAACGCACCAGATTGTGGCTCTGGCATGCGTGGGTTCGATTCCCACTAGTCGCCCTTTTTCTTCCTAAAACCAGTAAGCTCTTGGTAAAATTGCAGCCACGAGCCTTAGCTTCACCGAATAGGCTACGAGTAGCCTCGACGCATCCCGCTTCTTTGAATGCGCTGGTAGAGGAAGAGGG
>NZ_LQYX01000081.1:0-8491 GCF_001587475.1 Geobacillus sp. B4113_201601 | reverse complement strand
AGGAAGAGGCGCGAAATTGCGTGGTGAATGGTTGAAGGGCTATGTGCGGGTGTAGTTTAGTGGTAAAACCTCAGCCTTCCAAGCTGATGTCGTGGGTTCGATTCCCATCACCCGCTTTTGGATGGGCCTATAGCTCAGCTGGTCAGAGCGCACGCCTGATAAGCGTGAGGTCGGTGGTTCAAGTCCACTTAGGCCCACTATTCCCCATTGCATACTGTTGGATGATTCGCTATAATAACGGTGAACCGTTGTCCCACCATTGCCGGATGGAGCAACGGTATGGTAGCCCATAGGAAAACGGACATGGTGTTGAATCGTTCCGCAATAGCTCAGCGGTAGAGCAACCGGCTGTTAACCGGTAGGTCGTAGGTTCGAATCCTACTTGCGGAGCCATTTTCTCTGGAGAAGTACCCAAGTGGCTGAAGGGGACGGTTTGCTAAACCGTTAGGTCGCAGTTTTGCGGCGCGCGGGTTCAAATCCCGCCTTCTCCGCCATGCATGGCCCGTTGGTCAAGTGGTTAAGACACCGCCCTTTCACGGCGGTAACACGGGTTCGAATCCCGTACGGGTCACTGCTTATGGCACTAGGCAACCTGGTGCCATTTTATCAAACTTGTTTTTGTCGAAAATTGCGCTTTTTCTTGCCGAATAGGCAATCATGAGGTATAATGGATTCCATAGCAGAAAGATTGGGGACAACGCAGTGTTTCGTTTCGTCGATGAACGAGGCATTGCGTTTTTTTATTGCGATTCCCTCCCGCCTGCGATTCACCGAAGCGGGAGGAACACGTCATTCAAGCAGTTGAACATCCGCTTCGCCGCCATGGATTTGCGTGAACATCGCTTGCATGGCTTCGAGCTGGCGATGGGCGACGTCTTTGGCGATGGAAGGTGGAAAGTATACAATCTGTAAGGCGTTCTTGGTGTCACGAGTGACGGCCGTCCGTTCCGAATCGACGATCGGACTGCCGAATGGACCGTATGCATCTTTGCTGACAAGTTTGTTGGCAAAGTTGACCGTTCGGCCGTTTAAAGCGACATATTCGTCTTGCTCAGCACCGATGGTTACGGTCACGGTCCCGTGTATGCGGTCAAGGTCGTAGATGCCGAGCGGAATCTTATAATAGAGTGAAAAGAAATTGTTGACATCCACTGCTGAATGAATGGAAGGAAGAAAGTGCTTCTTTTGAATGCGCCGATACAGACTTTCACTCGATGGGCGATAACGAGCGGGATCCGTCCCGATTTGCTTGAATAGGTGACGCCATTCGGCCAGTTCAGGAATGTCATGGATCGTTTTTTCCTGCAGTTCGATATAAATTGATTCCTGAAACAGTTGCAACCGTCCTTTTAGCATTTGGGGCGAATCCCCTACTTCGATGTGCCGGTAGCAGATGATTCCGAACTTTCCGGAAGGGAGACGCCGTTTCAGCTCTTCTGATACGATATAGTTCATGTCAATCACCTCGCGCTTTATTTTATCATAGGAGTCGAAAGGAGGGAAAACAATGGATGTTGTCGCCTTAAAACAAGAGTTGATTGCGTACAGCCGGACGATCGGTATTGATAAAATTAGATTTGCCAGCGCCGATCCATTTGTGGAACTAAAAGAACGATTGCGACGCCAGCAAGAGCTTGGCTACCAGTCCGGATTTGAGGAAAAGGATATTGAAAAACGAACGAATCCCGATTTGCTGCTTTCTGAGGCCAAATCAATCATTGCCATTGCGCTCGCTTATCCGTCGAAAATGAAGCAGGCGCCGCGGGGGACAAAGACGGAGCGGCGCGGCCTTTTTTGCCGTGCATCGTGGGGCAAAGATTATCATGTTGTATTGCGGGATCGTTTACGGCAGCTTGAGGAGTTTTTGCTTGCCAAAGTGCCGCACGCCCGCGTTCGTTCGATGGTCGATACTGGAGAGCTGGCCGATCGCGCTGTGGCTGAGCGGGCCGGGATCGGTTGGAGCGGGAAAAACTGCTCGATCATTACGCCGGAATTTGGCTCGTACGTCTATTTAGGGGAAATGATCACAACCATTCCGTTTCCCCCTGATGAGCCGATTGAAAATCGATGTGGCACATGTACGAAATGCATCGATGCGTGTCCGACCGGAGCGCTCGTGCAAGGAGGGCAGCTAAACGCGCAACGGTGCATCTCGTTTTTAACACAAACAAAAGACTTTTTGGCCGATGAATTTCGCGAGAAAATCGGCAACCGGTTGTACGGCTGCGACACGTGCCAGTTAGTCTGTCCGGAAAACAAAGGGAAAGATTTTCATTTCCATCCGGAATTTGAACCCGATCCGGAGGCGGTCAAACCGAAGCTGATTCCGCTTCTTCAAATGAGCAATCGTGAGTTTCAAGAAAAATTCGGCGCCATGGCTGGTTCATGGCGCGGAAAAAAACCGATTCAGCGCAATGCCATCTTGGCGCTTGCCCATTACAAAGACCGAACGGCGGTGCCGCATTTGTTGCGGCTGTTGAAAGAAGACAGCCGCCCGGTCATCCGTGGGACGGCCGCATGGGCGCTCGGAAAAATCGGCGATGCCAGCGTGCGACCGCATCTCGATGAAGCTAGACGGACGGAGACGGATGAGGTGGTGCTTGCTGAAATTGAAAAAGGGCTGAAACTGTTGGAGGACAGCGTCAGAAAAGAAAGCTGATTCTGCAAGGTTTCTCTAATTGAGAAACTGGTGGGATAGTAGCATTTTACACGAAATCCCCGCCCTCCTAAAGTAACGGGAAGGCTGGTGAAAACGAGCTTCCGCTTCCCCTAGATGGCTGGTGAAAAACGGTTGTTTCTTTTGAACAATGGGGGAGAGTTTGAAAGACGATCCTGATGCGACAAGGCTCTTCTATTTGATAAACAAGCTTGATAAGCGGCTTGCTCCCTTAAATCCCCGCCCTCCTAAGCGATGAGGGAAACGGGTAAAGGGCGGGACGGATGCCGCAAAGAAGCGGGAAAGAACAGCCGCTTCCCCACATAAGGTAGTAACAAAAACGAAAGTGGGGAACGGCATGAAACAACGATTGCGCGAGCGGCTGAACGAGCGGGCCCGCTCGTTTGTGTCAGGAAACGGGTTAAAGGATGAAGAGATCACGAGAAAACAGAAGCTCTGCCAAAAACGAGGAGTGGAAATCGTTCGCTGTTCGATTCGTGGGCAAATCGTCGGACGACAGACGGTCGAACGGGAAACCAAACTGGTGTATGTGGCCCATCATCAGTTTTTGCTGAAACAAGGAGACATTTTATATGTGGAAGAGCAAGTCGAGGAGCGGTGCGCGCGGTTTGTAAACGGCGAATGGGTTGCCGACGATCGGATCAGCCGGACGGGAGGGAATGTCGAGGCGCCGCGGGTGGAGCGTGAGCAATGGCGGGGAGAGCGGCTTTCCTATCAATATGACCGCGCTCAGGCGGTGCGGTACGCGGAAACATGGTGGAATCGTCACAACCCGGCGTTCCCGTCTTTTCCTGTTGATTGCACCAATTTTGTCTCCCAATGCCTGTACGCAGGTGGGGTGCCTATGACGGGTTACCCGAATCGGGCGCGGGGGTGGTGGTGCCAAAACGGGAGCTGGAGCTACAGCTGGGCCGTCGCTCATTCCCTGCGCTGGTACTTAAGCGGGTCGCGCATCGGCTTGCAGGCGGTGGAAGTTTCCGAACCGGGACAATTGATGGCAGGCGATGTCATTTGTTATGATTTTCAAGGGGACGGGCGCTTTGACCATTCGGCGATCGTAGTGGCCAAAGACCAAGAGGGGATGCCGCTTGTGAACGCCCATACTACCAACAGTCGGATGCGTTATTGGTCCTACGAAGATTCGAGCGCTTACACCCCAAACATCCGGTATAAATTTTTTCATATCATGGATCGCAAATAAACGATGTTGTTGAGGTGAAGAACATGCCGCTTCATGTTGTACTATACCAACCAGAAATTCCAGCCAACACCGGGAACATCGCCCGTACGTGCGCGGCGACGGATACGGCGCTCCATCTCATCCGTCCGCTCGGATTTTCGACGGACGATAAAATGTTAAAGCGCGCTGGCCTTGACTACTGGCCTTATGTCAATCTTTCCTATTACGATTCGCTTGACGAGTTGTTTGCCCGGTTTCCGGGAGGCGAGTTTTACTTCATTACGAAATTCGGCCGGCAGTATTATGATTCGTTTGACTTTAGCGATACAACCAAGGATATTTTCTTTGTGTTCGGCCGCGAGACGACCGGATTGCCAAAAGACTTGCTCGAGGCCAATATGGATCGCTGCCTTCGCATCCCGATGAACGACAAAGTCCGTTCCCTGAACTTATCAAATACGGCGGCCATTTTAGTGTATGAAGCGCTGCGCCAGCAACGGTTTCACGGGTTGTCGTAGGCGCAAAACAAAAAAACGACCTTCGCGACGGAGGTCGTTTTTTTGGGCTTTATTTCACGCCGGGTTTGTCCTCATAGCCGGCGGTGAAAATGGCCGTTAAGAAAGCAATGATCACTCCGAGCACAAGCAAGGTGCGCATCGTTTGCCCCTCCTTCAAGGCGTTTTCCCCTTTATTATAGCGGATATGGCCAAGCATGTGAATGACCGCGTTTGGCCGTCAGGAGACAAAATTTTTTTGCGGCGAATGATACAGGACATCCTCGCATAAATTGTAATAATCTTTCTGTTAGACATCCGAGGGTGAGGAGGTCCTTTATGGATATTTTGCAAAAAATCGCTCGATATCGGGAAGAAGAAGAGAAGCTGAAATGGGAAGGGACGTTTGCCGAGTATTTAGAGATTTTAAAAGAAAAGCCGTGGGTGGCCCAGTCGGCTCATTCGCGCGTTTATCATATGATCAAAGACGCTGGAGTTGAGGTGGTGAACGGCCGAAAGCGGTATAAGTTTTTCAGCCAGCATCTGTTCGGGCTGGAAGAAGCGCTGGAACGGTTAGTTGAAGAATATTTCCACCCGGCGGCGAAGCGGTTGGATGTACGCAAGCGGATTTTGCTGCTGATGGGCCCGGTCGGCGGCGGGAAGTCAACGCTAGTGACGCTCTTGAAACGCGGGCTCGAGGAATATTCGAAAACGGACCGCGGCGCCGTTTATGCGATCAAAGGGTGCCCGATGCATGAAGATCCGCTTCACCTCATTCCCCACCATTTGCGCGACGATTTTTACCGCGAATACGGCATTCGCATTGAAGGGGAGCTGTCGCCGCTCAATATGATGCGGTTGGAGAAAGAATACGGCGGCCGAATCGAAGACGTGATGGTGGAGCGCATTTTCTTTTCGGAAAATCGGCGCGTTGGCATCGGGACGTTCAGCCCGTCCGATCCGAAGTCGCAAGATATTGCTGACTTGACGGGAAGCATCGATTTCTCGACCATCGCTGAGTATGGCTCGGAGTCCGACCCGCGGGCATATCGGTTTGACGGCGAGCTGAACAAGGCGAACCGCGGCATTATGGAATTTCAGGAAATGTTAAAATGCGATGAAAAATTTCTTTGGCATTTGCTGTCGCTGACGCAAGAGGGCAACTTCAAAGCCGGGCGGTTTGCGTTGATCAGCGCTGATGAACTGATCGTCGCCCATACGAACGAAACCGAGTACCGGTCATTTATCGCCAACAAAAAGAACGAAGCGCTCCATTCCCGCATTATCGTAATGCCGATTCCATATAACTTGCGCGTCTCGGAAGAAGAGCGCATTTATGAAAAGATGATTCGCGAAAGCGATGTCGCTAACGTGCATATTGCCCCGCACACGCTGCGCATTGCGGCCATGTTTACGATTTTGACGCGGCTGAAAGAATCAAAACGACCGGATGTGGACTTGTTGAAGAAAATGCGCTTGTATGACGGAGAGATGATCGAAGGGTTCAACGAAGTCGATGTCGAGGAGTTGAAAAAAGAACATCCGGACGAAGGGATGAGCGGCATCGATCCGCGCTATGTCATCAACCGCATTTCGGCCTGCATCATCCGGAAAGAAGTGCCGTCGATCAACGCGCTCGATGTGCTTCGTTCGCTGAAAGAAGGGTTGGATCAGCACCCATCCATCTCTAAAGAAGACCGTGAACGGTATTTGAACTTCATCTCACTCGTGCGCAAAGAATATGATGAAATCGCCAAGCAAGAAGTGCAAAAGGCGTTCGTCTATTCGTATGAAGAATCGGCGAAAACGCTGATGGACAACTATTTGGACAACGTCGAAGCGTATTGCAACAAAACGAAGCTGCGCGACCCGCTCACCGGTGAGGAAATGAACCCGGATGAGAAGCTGATGCGCTCCATTGAAGAACAAATCGGCATTTCCGAAAATGCCAAAAAGGCGTTCCGCGAAGAAATTTTGATTCGGATCTCCGCCTATGCGCGCAAAGGGCAGCGGTTTGACTACAATTCCCACGAACGGCTGCGCGAAGCGATTCAGAAAAAGCTGTTCGCGGATCTAAAAGATATCGTAAAAATTACAACATCGACGAAAACGCCGGATGAGCAGCAGCTGAAAAAAATTAATGAGGTTGTCGCCCGCTTGATTGATGAGTACGGATATAACTCCACATCGGCCAACGAATTGCTCCGCTATGTCGGCAGCTTGTTGAACCGATAGGCATGCCTCAAGCGCTGAGGCATGCTTTTTTATCACCTAGAAGAGTCGGGGGGAAGAAGCGGGACGCTTCCCGGCCTTATTTCTCAAATAAAGAAACTTTGTCGCATCGGGCATGCTTTGTGCACGTTCCCTCATGGATCAAGGGAGAGGTTGTTTTCATGGGATGTCAGGGCGCTGCATCACAACGCGAGAGCAAACAAGTAATCGGGCTTGTCCACTCCCACTATTTTCCGCATTCATTTGGCAATTATTTTGAATTTTTGCATAGGATAAAATAAACCAAACCTAGTATCCGTGCTGCGTTTGTTTTGATGACGCCAACATAAGTATATGCGGGAAAGCGAAAAGTGTGAAACCATTTTGACAAAGGAGGGAAAAATATGAAGGGGAATTTCGTTGTATCGAAAGAAGACTGGTCCCTCCACCGCAAAGGGCATGACGATCAAAAGCGTCACCAAGAAAAAGTCAAAGAAGCGATCAAAAATAACTTGCCGGATTTAATCACCGAAGAAAGCATCATTATGTCCAACGGACGTGATGTGATTAAAATTCCGATCCGTTCGCTTGATGAGTATAAAATCCGCTACAACTACGAGAAAAACAAGCACGTCGGTCAAGGAAACGGAGACAGCCAAGTCGGCGATGTCGTGGCCAAGGACGGAAGCGGGGAGGGACAGGGGCCAGGAAAAGGCCAAGGGGCCGGTGACCTGCCAGGCCAAGATTATTACGAAGCCGAAGTGTCGCTGATGGAAATTGAAGAGGCGCTGTTCAGCCAGTTGGAGCTTCCGAATTTGCAGCGGAAAGAGCTCGACCAACACATTGTCCAACAGATTGAGTTTAATGATATTCGCCGCACCGGACTGATGGGCAACATCGATAAAAAGCGGACGATGCTCGCCGCGTTCAAACGCAACGCCATGAGCGGCAAGCCGAGCTTTTACCCGATTTATCGCGAAGATTTGAAATTTAAAACGTGGAACGAAGTCATTAAACCGGAATCGAAAGCGGTCGTCCTAGCGATGATGGACACAAGCGGTTCGATGGGCATGTGGGAAAAATATATGGCGCGCAGTTTCTTCTTTTGGATGACGCGCTTTTTGCGCACGAAGTATGAGACGGTCGACATCGCCTTCATCGCCCACCATACCGAAGCGAAAGTCGTCAGTGAGGAAGAATTTTTCACCAAAGGGGAAAGCGGCGGAACGATTTGTTCGTCGGCCTACCGCAAAGCCCTTGAACTAATTGAAACAAAATATTCTCCGTCACGCTATAACATTTATCCGTTCCATTTCTCCGACGGCGACAACTTGACGTCCGACAACGCCCGCTGCGTCAAGCTTGTTCAAGAGTTGCTGAAAGTGTCAAACATGTTTGGATATGGGGAAGTGAATCAGTACAACCGTTCACCCTCTACCCTCATGCGAGCATACGGCAACATGAAACACGAGAAATTCAGGTACTATATTTTAAAACAAAAAGCCGACGTGTTCGAAGCCTTGAAGTATTTCTTCTCGGCAGAAAAAAAAAGAGGCCGTCGCCTCTAGATCCTAGGATAAAGCTGAATGGTAAACTGGTCTTTTTTCGTCCATTCCGGTTTTCTTAGGTATGTCGCTTTCTCAAGCACCGACTTGCCCGAGTTCGACAGTCACTAGGCAAACAAAATGCCTCTCATCCCTTGATACCAAAGGGACGAGAGGCATTGGGGCATACGTTGGGCGTGTATCTAGGTGCGAGGATGAATGCCTAGAATCTTCGGAGGAGGCTCCAGCCCTAGAGCCGCAAAGAATTGAGCCTGTTTGACCGTCAGTTCGGTTCGTTGATTAAGGTCGCCGTTTTTTGAAGAAAAATGTCCAAGCATGAGACGTTCGCATTCGTCCCTTACGTTCGGCCACGATTCATGGGTTC
>NZ_LQYX01000080.1:3837-12867 GCF_001587475.1 Geobacillus sp. B4113_201601 | reverse complement strand
GGCGAAACGCGCTGGAGGGCCTGCGAGGAGGCTATGCCACCACAGCAGGACCGAAGCGTCGCGAGCCGATGGCGGCTGAAGCTAGACAGTGTGATACGCGGCTTCTTCCGACGGTTATCTAGTTTTGAAGGAATGCGTTCCTTCTTGACAGGAATTGATTTTCTGGTATAATGATTGATGAAAAACGGAATAACTTGCCTAGTGGTGATAGCGGAGGGGAAACACCCGTTCCCATCCCGAACACGGAAGTTAAGCCCTCCAGCGCCGATGGTAGTTGGGGCCAGCGCCCCTGCAAGAGTAGGTCGCTGCTAGGCAATCAAATTCACCAGGGAGTAGCGACACGCCTAATTCCCTTTTTTCTTTTCTAAAATAATCTCTAGACGTGGACGATCCAGCGGCCAGTTAAATGGAAATGGCTTGTGGATCGTCCTTTTTCTTTGCTTTCTTTATGCTGGTATGCCGTCTTGGAGTTGGAAGTAGCGATGCAGCATTTTCTTATGGTACAATTTCAAAAGCGAGAGTGAAGATGATAAAATGGAATAAGGTGGAACAGAATGAAGCATGTCGAGCTGCTTGTACATTCTTCTGAAGAAACGAAAGCGGTCGCCCGTCGTCTTGCGGAACGCCTTGAACCGGGAATGGTGATTGCGCTTGAGGGTGACCTCGGTGCGGGAAAGACGACATTTACGAAAGGATTGGCTGAAGGATTAGGCATCCAGCAAAACGTCAACAGTCCAACGTTTACCATCATCAAGCAGTACGAAGGCCGATTGCCCCTTTACCATATGGATGTGTACCGTCTTGAGGATGAATGGGAGGATCTTGGCTTTGATGAATACTTTGGCGGTGACGGGATTACGGTTGTGGAGTGGGCACACTTGATTGCTGGCCAGCTTCCGGCCGAACGTCTGACAGTGTATTTGCTTGACCGCGGTGGGGATGAACGGCTGCTTCGTTTTGAGCCGCTGGGACAACGCTATGAACAGTTATGCGAGGAGATTTTTGGCGCATGAAAGTATTAGGGATTGATACATCAAACACACCACTTGGTCTTGCTTTGGCGGATGGAAATGTTGTGAAGGGCGAATGGATCACGAATGTGAAAAAAGATCATTCGCTCCGTGCGATGCCGGCTATCGAATCGCTGTTTCGCCAATGTGGGATGGCCCCGAAAGACCTTGATTTGATCGTAGTGGCCAAAGGGCCCGGGTCTTATACAGGAGTACGAATTGGCGTGACGATTGCGAAAACGCTCGCTTGGTCGCTCGGTATTCCGATCGCCGGTGTGTCGAGCCTTGAAGTGCTCGCCGCCAACGGCCGTTGCTTCTCTGGTTTGATTGTCCCATTGTTTGATGCGCGGCGTGGGCACATTTATACTGGGCTTTATCACAGCGACGGGAGTGTGCTTCGCCAAGTTGAACCGGATCAACTTGTGGTGGCGGATGAGTGGGCGCGGCGACTAGGAGAGCGGGGAGAGGACGTATTGTTCATTGGTGCGGATGTGCCGTTATATCACGAGCTGTTTCAGCGCGTCCTAGGTGGGCGGGCCCATATGGCTCCTCCGTCATTGGCGTTGCCGCGCCCGAGCGAGCTGGTGATGCTCGGTAAAGAAAAAGAGCGTAGAAATGCCCATACGTTTGTGCCAGATTACCTCCGCTTGGCTGAAGCGGAGGTGAAATGGCTCGCAAAACAAAAAGGGGAACGAAACGATGGGGATCGATGTACAATTTCGGCCAATGACCATTCATGATATTGATGAAGTTGTGCAGGTGGAGCGGGCATCGTTTACCGCGCCTTGGAGTCGGGAGTCGTTTTATCATGAGTTGATGTACAACCGCTACGCTCTCTATATTGTAATGGTGCATCGAGGGCGAATCATTGGCTATGCCGGGATGTGGTTGGTCATTGATGAAGCGCACGTCACGAATGTTGCTATTCTTCCCGAATTTCGTGGCCAAAAACTTGGTGAGGCGTTGATGCGTTGTCTGATGGATCTGGCGAGGCGACAAGGGGCAGTGACGATGACGCTGGAAGTGCGTGTGTCCAATCATGTCGCTCAATCGTTATATCGGAAACTCGGGTTTCGCAACGGCGGTATTCGAAAACGATATTATCCCGATAATTTTGAGGATGCGTTGGTGATGTGGGTGAAGCTACATGAATGAAGATGTGTATGTATTAGGGATTGAAACAAGCTGTGACGAGACTGCCGCCGCGGTTGTTAAAAACGGAAGAGCCATTCTGTCCAATGTGGTCGCTTCACAGATGGAAAGTCATCGGCGGTTTGGCGGCGTCGTTCCTGAGATCGCCTCGCGCCACCATGTGGAGCAAATTACGCTCGTGATTGAAGAGGCGATGCAGCAGGCGAAAGTGTCATTTACCGACCTTCAGGCTATCGCTGTGACAGCAGGGCCAGGGCTTGTCGGGGCGCTTCTTGTCGGAGTGAACGCGGCGAAAGCGTTGGCGTTTGCTCACGGCATTCCGCTTGTCGGCGTGCATCATATCGCCGGGCATATTTATGCCAATCAGCTCGTGTCGGAAATGAAATTTCCGCTCTTGGCTCTGGTCGTTTCCGGAGGGCATACAGAGCTCGTTTACATGGAAGAGCACGTCAAATTCAAGGTGATTGGTGAAACGAGAGATGACGCCGCCGGTGAGGCGTATGACAAAGTGGCTCGCGCTTTGGGGCTTCCGTATCCGGGAGGGCCGCACATTGACCGGTTGGCCCAAGAAGGAGAACCGACCATTGATTTGCCGCGGGCGTGGCTTGAGGAAGGATCGTATGATTTCAGTTTCAGCGGCTTAAAATCGGCGGTGTTGAATACGCTTCATCGTGCTAAACAGCGCGGCGAGGAGATCGATCCGAAGCAGATGGCAGCCAGTTTTCAAGCTAGCGTGGTTGAAGTGTTGACGACAAAGACTTTGCAAGCAGCCAAACAATATCGCGTCCGGCAAGTGTTGCTCGCTGGTGGAGTGGCGGCCAACCGCGGGTTGCGGACTGCATTAGGGGAGCGAATGAGGCAGGAGCTCCCCGGTGTGGAGCTGGTTATTCCACCGTTATCGTTGTGTACCGATAATGCGGCGATGATTGCGGCCGCGGGCACGATGTTGTACTGGCAAGGCAGGCGGTCAGATTTGGCATTGAACGCTGATCCGAGCTTGCCGTTGGCATAATGTAACGAAGGACAAACCGATGGGCACAATCGGCGGTTTTGGCGGCGGGCCAACCGCCGTTTCTTTTTTTAGACGGCAAGGATGGATTGGTGGCTCGATTTGTGCATAGTTTCATCCACAGGTTGTGGATGATGTGGAAATATGGCGTAAATAGGATGAGTATGAGGAAAATAATACACAGCTATGTTGAACAAAATTGAGCTGTTTTTTGTGGACAATGTGGAAAAATCGGTGAATAACCTATATTTCACTGGATAGATTGTGGATTTCTTTGTGGATAGTGTGACTAATTAAAACCGCCCACCGAAATAACCGGCGGGCGGTTGGTTATGGTGAGTCATAAAGCTGCTCCCATTCGGCCAGCAGTTGTTCCACTTGCTGCTTTCGCTCCTCGTTTTCTTGCACAAGCTGTTGTGCTGTTTCGTAGTCGTCATAAACGGACGGATCGCATAGTCGCTGTTCGGCTTGGGCGATTTGCTCTTCAAGCGCGGTGATTTCTGCTTCGATTTCGGCTAGACGGCGTTGACGTTGACGCTGGCGTCTTTTTTCCTCTTTTTCTTGTTCATAAACAGATTTCGCCGACTCGTTGCTGCTCGGAACGATTGGGCTGGCATCCAAACGGGCTAACTCACGCATTTCTTCTTTTTTGGCGATATAGTAGTCATAGTCTCCCAAATATTCGCTAAGGCCGTCGCTTGACAGCTCGAGCACCTTCGTAGCGATGCGGTTGATGAAATAGCGGTCGTGGGAGACGAACAAAATGGTGCCTGGATAGTCAATCAATGCCTGTTCGAGCACTTGTTTGCTGTCGAGGTCTAAATGGTTGGTCGGCTCGTCCAGAATGAGAAAATTGGCCTGCTGGAGCATCAGCTTCGCGAGCGCCAAGCGCGCCTTTTCCCCGCCGCTCAACGCTGAGATCGGTTTTAAAACGTCATCGCCCGAAAACAGGAAGTTGCCGAGTATCGTTCGGATTTCTTTTTCTGTTTTAAGGGGGGAAGCATCCCATAATTCGTCCATGACTCGTTTATTGGACGACAGGTCGGCTTGATCTTGATCATAATATCCGATTTGAACGTTCGTGCCGTAGCGCAAATGTCCGGCCTGAATGGAAAGCTGCCCGGCGATGGCTTTCAACAGTGTAGATTTGCCGATGCCGTTTGGACCGACCAACGCGACGCTTTCGCCGCGGGCGATGCGGAAGCTGATATGACGAATGACCGGCTCGTTCCGGTAACCGACGGCCACGTCTTCAGCGATGAGCACTTGTTGACCGCTTGGTCGTTCGATCGTGAAAGAAAATGATGCCGATTTTTCCTCTCCGACAGGCCGTTCCATTCGCTCCATTTTCTCCAGCTGTTTGCGCCGGCTTTGCGCCCGCTTGGCCGTCGAGGCGCGGGCGATGTTGCGCTGAATAAACTCTTGCAATCGGGCGATTTCTTCCTGTTGTTTTTCATATCGCTGTAGCTCTTGCTCATATTGCTGCGCTTTCAGTTCCAGATAGCGGCTGTAGTTGCCGTTGTACGTCCGCAGCTTGGCGTTGGACAGCTCGTACACGTGATTGACAACTTTGTCGAGAAAGTATCGGTCATGGGAGACGAGCAAGAGGGCGCCCGGATATGCCTGCAAATACTGTTCCAGCCAAGCGAGTGTGTCCAAGTCTAAATGGTTGGTCGGTTCGTCTAAAATCAGCAAATCCGGCTTGGACAACAGCAGCTTTCCGAGAGCGAGCCGTGTTCGCTGTCCGCCGCTTAACGAAGAGACCGGCGTTGTTTGATAATCGTATGAAGAAAATTGCAATCCGTGCAAGACGGAACGAATGTCGGCCTCATATTGATAGCCGCCTTGTTCCTTATACTGCTCTTGCAGTTCATCGTACATTTTCAGCGTTTTTTCATAGCGGACGGGATCGGCGAGCACATCGGGATCGCCAAGCTGAGAGCCGAGCGCAGCCAGCTGTTGTTCCATCGCTTGAAGCGGTGCGAACACGTCGAGCATTTCCTCCCAAATGGAGCGTGATGATTCCAACCGGCTCTGTTGTGCCAAATAGCCGATTTTGAGATGGTTTGGTTTGATGATTTCACCGCTGTCAAAAGATAGTTCGCCGGCGATGATTTTTAATAATGTCGATTTTCCCGCTCCGTTTCGGCCGACAAGGGCGATGCGGTCGCGGGACTGTATTTCTAGTTTAATATTCGATAAAATAAGGTCAGCGCCAAAATATTTCGTGAGTCCACGCACTTGCAAAATCATCATGTCGGTTCACCTCTCGGAATAGTTTAACGTATGTCGCTCAGACGGTCAAAGACAGAAGGAGAAAAATCATGTATAGTGTAGACATGGAGGAGATGGCTTTGTCATCGTTTACCCATTTTAATGAAGAGGGACGCGCGAAGATGGTCGATATCACGGGCAAAGAAGAGACGGTCAGGGTCGCGGTGGCGCGAACGAACGTCACTGTCAGCCAAGAAATTTATGAAAAAATCAAAGGCCGTGACATTAAAAAAGGGGATGTGCTGGCCGTCGCCCAAGTGGCAGGGGTCATGGCCGCCAAAAAAACGGCTGACCTGATCCCGATGTGCCACCCGCTGATGCTAAAGAGCGTCGATTTCACGTTTTCTTGGGAGCATGAAGAAACCGAGCCTCGTCTTGTCATTACAGCGACCGTGAAAACGAAAGGGAGCACGGGGGTGGAAATGGAAGCGCTGACGGCTGTTTCGGTTTGTGCGTTGACGGTATACGACATGTGTAAGGCGCTCGACAAAGGGATGACGATCGGTCCGACGTATTTGGTCGAAAAAACGGGCGGGAAATCCGGCCATTATCGACGGAAAACCGATTAGCTAGGGGATGAGACAATGAGCAATGAACAACCGAAAATTCCGCAAGCGACGGCTAAGCGGCTGCCGCTTTATTACCGATTTTTAAAGAACTTGCATGCATCAGGAAAGCAGCGCGTCTCTTCCGCTGAGCTGAGCGAGGCGGTGAAAGTCGATCCAGCGACGATCCGCCGCGATTTTTCGTATTTTGGCGCGCTCGGCAAAAAAGGATACGGGTATAATGTCCATTATTTGTTGTCGTTTTTTCGCCAGACGTTGGAAGAGGATGAAGTGACTGAAGTGGCGCTGTTTGGAGTCGGCAATTTAGGCACCGCTTTTTTAAACTATAATTTTTCGAAAAACAATAACACGAAAATTGTGATGGCGTTCGATGTTGATAAGCAAAAAGTAGGGACGACAGTCGGCGGCGTGCCCGTCTATCATCTCGATGAGCTGGAAGAACGGCTGCGCGGCGACATTCCGGTCGCTATTTTAACCGTGCCGGCCTCCGCGGCTCAGGCGTTGACCGATCGCCTTGTCGCCCAAGGGATTAAAGGAATTTTAAACTTTACTCCGGCGCGGCTGAACGTGCCTGACCATATTCGCGTTCACCACATCGATTTGGCCATTGAGCTGCAATCGCTTGTGTACTTTTTGAAAAACTATCCATCGCCATCGGCAAAAGGAGAGAATCATTCATGAAATATATATTGCTGGCTGTTTTGATTTTGCTGTTGTTTGGCACGAAAAAGCTGCCGGAACTAGGGCGTTCGTTTGGCGAGTCGCTGCGCGAGTTCAAAGACGCCACCAAGGGTCTTGCGGATGAGGACGAAACGAAAACCGACCGGTGATAAGGCGGGATGAGGAACCATGAATGACAAAGAGATGTCAGTGTATGAACACCTCGGTGAACTGCGAAGGCGGCTGATCATTGTGCTCGTTTTTTTCGCTGCGGCGTTGGTGGCGAGCTTCTTTTTCGTCGATGATGTCATTATCTATTTGCAACGGACGGCTGAGACAAAGCAGCTGACCATGAACGCCTTTCGCCTGACCGATCCGATCAAAGTATACTTTCAGTTTGCTTTTGTCATTGCCGCCGTGCTGACGTCTCCGGTGCTGCTGTATCAAATTTGGGCGTTTGTCAGCCCCGGTCTGTATGAAAAAGAGCGGAAGGTAACGCTAAGCTATATTCCGGCATCGATTGTTCTTTTTTTGGGCGGCGTCAGCTTCGCTTATTTCGTTTTGTTTCCATTTGTCGTTCGATTTATGAACCAGCTGGCTAAACAGCTGGGGGTCCAGCAAATGATCGGCATTAACGAATATTTCCAGTTTCTGCTTCAGCTTGTGCTGCCGTTTGGCGTTGTGTTTCAGTTGCCGATCGTGGTGCTGTTTTTCACTCGCTTAGGGCTTATCACGCCGCAGTTTCTTGTTCGCGTTCGCAAGTATGCGTATTTGGTGCTGTTAATTATCGCGGCGATTATCACGCCGCCCGATGTGTTGTCGCAAGTGATCGTCATGATTCCGCTCACGCTTTTGTATGAAGGGAGCATTTGGATCGCAAAAATCGGCTACCGGAAGGCGCGATCAGCGGCGGAGCAAGGAGACAACGAGTAAAGCGGCGCACGGCCAAAGCCATTCTCAAACAAAAAATTCCATAGGCAGCGATCTGCCCTCCACTCGGGGGTGAAAATCTCGCGCCGGTCCGGCATTTTCATGGGAAAGATCTATGGGCAGCGCGATCTGCCCTTCACCCGGGGATGCAAATCCGCGTCAGTCCGGTATTTTCACGGGAAAGGTCCACGGGCAAGTTGTGATCTTCCCTCCAGACGGGGATGAAAATCGCCACTTGCCGACGGGGATGTTCGCGAGAAACAGATTAAGGGAGCACGGATGGGCATATCATAAAAAAAGGTGTCCCGATGGTGAAGTGACCCCTGTCAAGTAGACAAGAATAAAAAAGCACATTTAAGCAGCCTGAGTCCTATATTCATAAGGGCTCAGGTTGTTTAATTTCTTTTGGAAACGTTCGTGGTTATAAAAACGAATATATTGGTGTACAGCCTCCTTCACCTCTTCGGCTGTGCGAAACGAGTATAGATGGAAACCCGAGTTCGACCTAGGCAAACAAAATGCCTCTCATCCCTTGATACCAAAGGGACGAGAGGCATTGGGGCATACGTTGGGCGTGTATCTAGGGGGCTGGTGATTTAATCTTAGACACGGCTTGGCAATGTCACTTCGCAATGAGAAAAACCTTGGTGCATCGACTCTGCTTTTCACGTGTTCTCCCATTATTGATGAAGGGACTCAGCCGTTTTTCACCGGCCTTCTAGGTGCGAGGATGAATGCCTAGAATCTTCGGAGGAGGCTCCAGCCCTAGAGCTACAAAGAGTTGCGCTTGTTTTGCCGTCAGTTCGGTTGTTGACCAAGGTCGCCGTTTTTTGAAGAAAAATGTCCAAGCATGAGACGTTCGCATTCGTCCCTTACGTTCGGTCACGATTCATGATGGAGGTAAGCTAAGGTGATTCCATCGTTCTTTTTTGGTGTGACTCGTCGTGTGTACATGCCTATATTATAACCAATATCCATCCATTTTAAAAGTTAAAGTAGGAAAGTCGTGTGCCTATGAAATTCAGCGTTTTTTCCTAGGATCTGCATCATGAAATCCTTGATATTGCAGCATTCTGGCCATTTTCGTTTGCCTAAAATGGCCTCAAAACTGTCGAACTCGGGGGGCGACAGGAAGATAAAAAAATCCTCCCGATTTTTGTCGAGAGGGTGCGAAATGTGAGTTATACCGCTATACTTGACGGGCATATGGGGGGATACTTCCTGAACGTCACCCGCAAATATTTTACTCACACTTGTTTCTACATCCATTTGCTTATCCACGCCAATAACGATAATATGAGAACAATAGTGATTATTTTGATGGAAAGACCCTTTAAGTCTATTTTTTTACTTTTTATTTGGAAAAACAAAATAAAAAAAGAAATAATTAAAAGCAAAATATAAATCATTTCATTCATGAGATTTCCTC
>NZ_LQYX01000080.1:0-3827 GCF_001587475.1 Geobacillus sp. B4113_201601 | reverse complement strand
TCCCTCTATAAATATTGATGTATCAAGGCTTTGCGGCCTCTCAGGGGTGTCAAAAAAATATTTTTCGACAAAATCCATTACATCCTTTTTCAGTTTTGTGGATATCTTACAGACCTAGGGTGCGCTTCGCGGCCACGGCTGGGTATTTTTTACTGCAGTGGGGAGACGCGTATTCGATGCACCCTTGGATCTCTGCATCGCTGATGAGGACGAACCCTCCCATGTCTCCGGGCGTCTTCGCGCCAACATTCCCTCGTTCGGTCTCTTCATCAGGCAGAGGCCGGCTAAGCTCCTACAGGGACTCAAGGTCGAATGGATGATATCGCGCCAGCTTCTCCGGTGTCATCCTGTTGTCAAGAGAATTCTGTTTTACGCGAGAAGACAGGCACTAGGCGGCCCGGACTTGAACATGGGCGAAGACATCTTGCCTCATTCGTTCTCCATCAAACGCTTGCTTCTTCGTGCAGATGGTCAACAACACCTTGAGCAGTTTGCCGCACAACACCACGATCGATGGTTTTTTGGACAGCGGATTCGCCGCCCGGGTCGTGTAATACTTGTGCAACTCGCGAAACGCCTCATTATGGCGGATCAGGGGGATCACCGTCCGAAACAGAACCGAACGCAGCTGTTTTCGTCCCCGTTTCGAGATCCGTTTTTGCCCTTTGTGCTGGCCGGGGGAGTTCTCCTTGAGCGTCAGGCCCGCTAATTTGATCAGTTGCCGCGGGTCCCGATAGTGGGCAAAGCTCCCGATCTCGGCCAACAGGTCAACGATCGTGGCATCTCCCAGGCCATCCACCGTTTTCAACCACTGATATTCCACGGTCGTTTGCGCCAATGCCGTCAGTTCCGCATCCAGTGCGGCGATTTCCTCCTCCAATTGGCGATATCGGTGGACGAGCGCGGCGATCTCCAAACGGGCCATCTGCTGTCCTTCCGTCACGCCAATGGAATGGCTCGCGACCTCAAGCAGCTTCCGGATTTTCGGTTTCTGGGGCGCTTTCAGCCCTTCACTTTGCCGGTAGATCTCCACAAGCTCCTCCACGGTGCGGCCGGTGATCTCCTCCGGAAACGGGGTGAGTTCCAGCACGGCCAGCGCCATTTTCCCAAAGCTGGAGAAGACGGCGGAGAACTCAGGAAAATACCGGTCGGTCCAACGGATCATCGCGTTGCGCACGGCTGTATGCTCTTTCATGAACTTCTCCCGCAGCGTGCTCCCGACGCGTAAATTCGCTTCGATGTCGCGAAGGAGCCGAGGGAAGCTAAACCGCCCGTCTTTCGCCAGTCTGGCAATGACCAGTGCGTCTTTGGCATCGTGTTTCGTCGGCAGATTGTCATCGAGCTCTTTCGATCGGCGCACATGCGCAGGATTGACCATGACCAACGGGATCCCTTTTTCCTCAAGGAAATAGGCCAGGTTCAACCAGTAGTGCCCGGTCGGCTCGATCGCCACGATGACCTTGGTTTTCCCAAACTCGTTCATCGCTTGCCGAATGCGCTGATCCAGCTGCTCAAAGCCTTGTTTCGACTGGATGACGGGAAACGATTTCTGGAGCACGCGTCCCCGGGCATCAACGAAGCAGGCGTAGTGCTTTCGTTTGGCGATGTCCATCCCTACCACGAGTGTTTCATCCGTGACTTGATCGATCTTGTGATTTTGTGTACAATTCATCTGAAGTCCTCCTTGGCATGAATTCAGGGTTCATTGGTTGGTTGACACCCCTGCATCATACCAAGAGGGCTTTTTTTGTTCAAGTCCTCGGAAAAGCTTCTAACAGGAATGCTCCTTAAAACAATGTCAGCTTTTCCGTGATTTAATACAATAACCAAGAGGCTACATCGTTAAAAATTTTTCATTCGACATTTTCTTTAAAAGAAAATGGAGCGTGATGACAAGGACAAGCAATATACCAACAATGGTTCCAATAACTTTGTATTGATGTATATTCGTAAAGGTTAATACGTAAAACATCGCTCCAAACATAGAAGTAACTTTTAATATGACAATATTATCAAACAGAAACATGACGGCACATAATGCTATTCCAAAGAGCAAGTTAATAACGGGCAATAAGAATAAAGATAGCAAGTATTGAGAAGGAATCTGAAGCCCCAAGTGCAACTGATATCCATAGAATACAAACGAATATATACTACTAAGGATTGTTGCGATAAAAACAGAAAAAAGTACCTTGACAATTAATATCTTCTGTATAGAAAAGATTTGCAACATTTTTTCATATACTCGATTTTGTTTATCTGTCTTAATGGATTCAAAAAGTATTTGTAACAGAAAAATAATCGATGTCGTTCCTAAAATAAGATTAAATTTAATATGAATAGGGACAGAATTTAATCCATAGATGAAGTACAACACTAGAACAAATTCAATTGCTATTAGAAGCAACATCTTTTGTATTTTCTTTTTCAGAAGAAGAGATTCTTTCCACAATAGAGCCTTCATTCTATCAACCTTCTTTCTTATTCAAACGTAAGTAAATATCTTCAAGTATTGCTTCATTTTCTAAAGCATCACGTATTTCTATATTCAAATGGATCAATTTTAGTAAAATGTCGTTTAATTTATAAATTTGTTTATCTAAAATCACTTCATGATCTTTCACCAGAACATTTGGAAATTCTTCTTTAATTAGAATTGATTGTTGTTGATTGATTTTTGAGATGGTTCGTATTGTGACAAGAGAGGATTGAAAATCAGATTTTAATTTATTCAGTTCCTCTTTCACTTTTATCGTTCCATCAACAATCATAACGATTCGATTACACATATGTTCAATGTCATCAAAATTATGAGATGTAATGACAATGCAACTTTCCCTAGGATATTTCTGTATATATCTCTTTATTAAAGATCGATTTTCTACATCCAAGTTGATTGTAGGTTCATCCAAAATAAGAAGTTTGGGAGAATGGATAATAGAGCAAGCAAAAGCAAGTTTTTGTTTCATTCCAGAAGAAAGCAAAGATACCTTTTTGTTTTCCATTTTCTCCATGTTTAGACTATCTATCAGCTCTTCTACTACATGGGGAGGGGATTGATAAGTTTGAGACCAAAATATGAGATTTTCTCTCACTGTAAACTCTTCAATAATCCCTTTGGTAGAAGGCAAATACCCAATTTCGTGATTGGATATGTTCCGATTGATTTCCCCAGATGTTGGAGTATACAACCCCAAGATGATTCTTAATAAAGTGGTTTTCCCAGAACCAATTCCCCCAATAATGCCCACGCGATCCCCTTGGTGTAAAGACAAGTTAATATCTTTTAGTATGTAATTTTTATTATCAAATGATTTAGCAACATTGTGCAGTTCAATATAATCCAATGGTTTCCCTCCTACATTCTCCTTCTTTTTTTAATTATTCTTATTACAAACCCCTATAAGAACAAAGAGATTTTTGGTTTAAACTGTTAGAAAAAGCAACCTCTGCGGCTCTGCAATCCATACACATTCGTTTAAATTCACAAGTACCACAAGGTTCAATATTTTCCAACGAAAGCTTCCAATATTTCAGAACTTTTTCTTTTCTATCAAACAAATCAAGCAGACTGTTATGCTCTTTAAGATCCATCAGCACTTCCGATTCTAATCTTGGACACGGAACCACTTTTTTATCGGAAGTGATTGCTAAGCTGCCTGTTAAACAAGGATGATATATTCCAAGATAAGAAAAACTGTTAATGTCGCACCCAAATGTCGGCAACTCTTCATGATATAAAATAGATTCTTCTTTTCCGTGAAAATCCCCACCACTGGGTGAGTGCTGTATACGCTCCTGATCCGTGCGGGTATACTGAAAATGGC
>NZ_LQYX01000079.1:29530-54728 GCF_001587475.1 Geobacillus sp. B4113_201601 | reverse complement strand
GATAGGTCCGAGGTGGAAGCGTGGCGACACGTGGAGCTGACGGATACTAATCGATCGAGGGCTTAACCTAGAAAAGCGCAGGCGAGCGGTTCGCCGCGACGGGCAAATGTTCTTCGCCCGCAGGGGCGCTTGCACCCCGAGGGAGAAGGTGATTTGACCCCGAGCGGCGGCGAGCCGGAGCTAGACAGTGCGAAAAGCGGAGGCCGCCCGCTTATCGGCGAAACGCGCTGGAGGGCCTGCGAGGAGGCTGTCGCCGCCACAGCAGGACCGAAGCGTCGCAAGCCGATGGCGGCTGAAGCTAGACAGTGTGATACGCGGCTTCTTCCGACGGTTATCTAGTTTTGAAGGAATGCGTTCCTTCTTGACAGGAATTGATTTTCTGGTATAATGATTGATGAAAAACGGAATGGCTTGCCTAGTGGTGATAGCGGAGGGGAAACACCCGTTCCCATCCCGAACACGGAAGTTAAGCCCTCCAGCGCCGATGGTAGTTGGGGCCAGCGCCCCTGCAAGAGTAGGTCGCTGCTAGGCAGGCAAAAATGAGGGAGCTATACGGTTCTCTCATTTTTTTGCCTATTGTCATTAAGTTTTAATGACGCCATTTTCAATCCTCTCCCCCAAAATGTAAAGCGTGATCATCGTTTCCTAGACCCCCTTTTTCATAAAGCGATAGGAAACGGAAACTCGCGAAAGGGTGTCCCGTCAACGTGGGACACCCTCTTTTTTGTCAAGAAAGCGGGGCCTGGCCATTGGTTATGGTTCGCTTTTTTTAATCACGATCTTCTTTTTTGGCTCTTCAGGGATGAGCCGATGAAGGTGGATGAACAATAAGCCGTTATGATATGTTGCTTCGATGCGATCATCCTTGACGGGGAACGGCAACGGGATCGTTTTTTCGAACCGGCCTTGGAAAATTCCTTCTTCCACTAAGTCAAATCCTTGAAAGCTCAGATTAATGATTGCCTTGATTTCCAGTGTCTTGTACGATACATACACTTCCGCGTCTTCGCTTTTCTCCAGACCCGGCAAGCTGACGACGACAAGCAGCTCGTTATCCTTTCTGTAGATATTCATGCCTGACGATGGTTGATGGGATGAACGCAACAGCGGTTGGATGTTTCCCCAAAAATCGTTTTGGAAAAATTGCTGCCAATGCTTTGTCCAATCGGAAAACGGTGTGAATGGATGTTCGTTGGCCATGGCGTTTCCCTCCTCCGCACATTTATCATATGCCTCCTTATTGTTTTGGTGATTTGAAAAAACACGAACATTTGTGTTTATTTAATAATGAATGTTCGATTTTATCTTGACATTTCACCAAGGATCTTGCTACTATAAAAGTAGTTTCATAATGCGTAAAAGAATCCCTCATATAATTTTGGGAATATGGCCCAAAAGTCTCTACCCAATAACCGTAAATTATTGGACTATGAGGGAAAGGATCGGTTTTGGCTTTTTTTCGATCAGCAACTGTCAAAGCCCAGAACGATGCTTTCCCTCGCCCAAAAGAGGGAATGTATGTTCTGGGCTTTGTTTATTAAGGGTAAGGAGTGGAACGTATGAGCCCGCTAGTTGGGGTAATCATGGGAAGCCGTTCAGATTGGGAAACGATGAAGCACGCCTGTGCGATTCTTGAAGAACTGGGCGTCCCGTTTGAGAAAAAAGTCGTGTCGGCGCACCGGACGCCCGATGAAATGTTCCGGTATGCGGAAACGGCGGAGGAGCGGGGCCTTAAGGTGATTATCGCGGGGGCCGGTGGAGCGGCTCATTTGCCGGGAATGATCGCGGCGAAAACGACGCTGCCGGTGATTGGTGTGCCGGTGCAGTCAAAGGCATTGAACGGGCTCGATTCGTTATTGTCGATTGTGCAAATGCCAGGCGGGGTGCCGGTGGCGACAGTGGCGATCGGCAAAGCAGGGGCGATGAATGCGGGACTGCTCGCCGTGTCGATCATCGGGCTGTTTGAGCCGCGCTATATGGAGGCGCTCAAAGCAAGGAGAGAATCGATTCGAAAACAAGTTGTGGAAAGCAGTGATCAACTTGACTAAGCGGCGGATTGTTCCGGGAGAGACGATCGGCATCATCGGCGGGGGCCAGCTCGGGCGGATGATGGCTTTGGCGGCGCGTGAGATGGGGTTTCGCGTTGCGGTTCTTGATCCAACGCCTGACTCTCCGTGCGGGCAAGTGGCGGATGTAGAAATCACCGCGCCGTACGATGATTTGGATGCAATAGCTGACCTGGCGCGCGTCAGTGATGTCATCACGTACGAGTTTGAAAACATCGATGCGCGAGCGCTTGAGTGGCTTGTGGAAAACGCCTATGTTCCACAAGGAAGCCGGTTGCTTGCGGTGACGCAAGATCGGGCGTTGGAGAAAGAGGCAGTCGTCGCTGCCGGTTTGCCGGTGGCGCCGTATGTGGAAGTGAATGAACGGGATGAGTTGGAAGAGGCCGTTCGGGTGATCGGGTTTCCGTGTGTCTTAAAAACGCGGCGCGGCGGTTATGACGGAAAAGGACAATATGTGCTCCGGGGAGAAGGGGATGTCGCCAAAGCGGCAGAGCTGCTTCGCCTTGGTTCGTGTATTTTGGAAGGCTGGGTGCCGTTTGTGAAGGAAATATCGGTCATTGTCACCCGCAACGGCGACGGGGAGACGGCTGTTTTTCCGGTGGCGGAAAACATTCATGTCGAGAACATTTTGCATCAGACGATCGTTCCAGCACGGATCCCGCAGCACATCGAGCAGCGGGCGGTCCGTTACGCCAAGACGCTGGCGGCATCATTTTCACTCATGGGGACGTTGGCGGTGGAAATGTTTTTGACAGGGGACGGGGATATTTATATTAATGAGTTGGCCCCTAGACCGCACAACTCGGGTCATTATACAATCAATGCATGTGCCACGTCCCAATTCGCCCAGCACATCCGCGCCGTCTGCAACTGGCCGCTCGGGTCGACGGAATTGGTAAAACCGGCCGTGATGGTCAATATTTTCGGCGAGCATGTCGAGCCGGTCATTCGGCAAATTGATGCGTTTGCCGGTGCGGTGTATGTCCATCTGTACGGCAAGCACGAAGCGAAGCCGAAGCGGAAAATGGGCCATGTGACCGTACTGGCGGAGGATGTTGAGGAAGCGCTGGCGCGAGTGGAATCGTGGCAAATTTGGCATGATCGGAGGCTGGAACGAGGATGATTGAACGTTACACAAGACCGGAAATGGGAGCCATTTGGACAGAGGAAAATCGCTTTCAGGCATGGCTTGAAGTGGAATTGCTCGCGTGCGAGGCGTGGGCCGAGCTTGGTGTCATCCCGAAAGAAGATGTCCGCCGTCTGCGTGAAAATGCGTCGTTTGACGTCAAGCGCATTAAGGAAATTGAAGAAGAAACGCGTCATGATGTCGTCGCCTTCACCCGCGCTGTTTCCGAGACACTTGGCGAGGAGCGGAAATGGGTGCACTACGGGCTGACATCGACGGACGTCGTCGATACGGCGCTCGGCTATTTGTTAAAGCAGGCGAACGCCATTTTGCGGCGTGATTTGGAAACCTTTATTCAAGTGCTGAAAGAGAAAGCGCGCGAACATAAATACACGGTCATGATGGGGCGCACGCACGGCGTTCATGCCGAACCGACGACGTTCGGGCTGAAATTGGCGCTTTGGTATGCGGAAATGGAACGGAATTTAGAGCGGTTTGAACAAGCGGCGAAGATGGTCGAGGTCGGGAAAATTTCCGGCGCGGTCGGCACGTATGCCAACATTGACCCATTTGTCGAGCAATATGTGTGCGAAAAGCTCGGGTTAACGCCGGCGCCGATTTCGACGCAAACGTTGCAACGCGACCGCCACGCCTACTACATGGCGACGCTCGCGCTCATCGCGACATCGATTGAAAAATTTGCTGTGGAAATTCGCGGCTTGCAAAAAAGCGAAGTGCGTGAAGTCGAGGAGTTTTTTGCCAAAGGGCAGAAAGGTTCGTCAGCGATGCCGCATAAGCGCAATCCGATCGGTTCGGAAAACATGACCGGCATGGCGCGCGTCATTCGCGGATATATGGTGACGGCGTATGAAAATGTGCCGCTTTGGCATGAGCGCGACATTTCCCATTCGTCAGCGGAGCGCATCATTTTGCCGGATGCGACGATCGCGTTGAACTATATGTTGAACCGGTTCGCTAACATTGTGAAAAACTTGTTGGTGTATCCGGAAAATATGAAGAAAAATATGGAGCGCACATTCGGGCTCATTTACTCGCAGCGCGTCTTGCTCGCTTTGATTGACAAAGGGATGACGCGCGAGGAAGCGTACGATTTAGTGCAGCCGAAAGCGATGGAAGCGTGGGAGAGACAAGTGCCGTTCCGCTCGCTTCTCGAAGCGGATGAGCGGATTACGAGCCGGTTGACGAAAGAAGAGCTCGACGATTGCTTTGATTACCGCCACCATTTGAAACACGTCGATACAATTTTTGCCCGCTTAGGATTAGAGTAAGTGGAAGCCGGCTGGCCTCATGCTGGCCGGTTACACGAAAGATTTTCAATCTTCTGGATAACGGAGGCTTGCATCATGCCGGCAAAACAACAGCTGTTGTATGAAGGGAAAGCGAAAAAAATTTACGCCACGGATGAACCGGATATCCTTTGGGTCGAGTACAAAGACAGCGCCACGGCGTTTAACGGCGAGAAAAAGGCGACGATCGCCGGCAAAGGGCGGCTCAATAACGAGATTTCCAGTTTGTTGTTTACGAAATTGCAAGAAGCAGGCGTTGCCAATCACTTTATGAAAAAATTGTCGCCGACCGAGCAGCTTGTGAAAAGTGTAGCGATCATCCCGCTGGAAGTCATCGTCCGCAACGTCGTGGCCGGGAGTTTGGCGAAGCGTCTCGGCTTGGCGGAAGGGACTCCGCTTGAAACCCCACTTGTCGAGTTTTACTACAAAAACGATGACCTTGGCGACCCGCTGCTCGTCGAAGACCACATTGCGATTTTGAAGCTCGCGAGCCGCGAGGAGGTCGCCTGGCTGAAACGGGAAGCGCTGAAAGTGAACGACGTGTTGCGCGCCCATTTTGCCGAGCGAAAAGTGAGATTAATTGATTTTAAGTTGGAGTTTGGCCGCACGGCGGACGGCGCGATCCTTTTAGCGGATGAGGTGTCGCCGGATACGTGCCGGCTTTGGGACGCCGAGACGAATGAGAGATTGGATAAGGACGTATTTCGCCGTGATCTTGGCAGTTTAACCGAGGCGTATGAGGTTATTCTCGAACGGTTAGGGGGAGAATCGGCATGTATAAAGTAAAAGTGTATGTCACGTTGCGCGAAAGTGTGTTGGATCCGCAAGGGACAGCGGTGAAGGGGGCGCTGCACAGCCTTTCGTATACGGAAGTGAAAGACGTCCGAATCGGCAAGTTTATGGAGCTGGTGATCGAAAAAAGCGATCGCGACCTTGATGAGATGGTCCGTGACATGTGCGAGAAATTGTTGTCCAACCCGGTCATCGAAGATTACCGCTATGAAATTGAGGAGGCCGTCGCCCGATGAAGTTTGCCGTCATTGTCTTTCCGGGATCGAATTGCGATGTTGATATGTACCATGCGGTCGCCGATGAACTCGGCGAAGAAGTGGAATACGTTTGGCATGATGAAGAGAATCTCGATCGGTTCGACGCCATTTTGCTTCCGGGCGGCTTTTCATACGGCGATTACTTGCGCTCAGGGGCGATCGCCCGTTTTTCCAAGGTGATGGCCGCCGTGAAACAAGCCGCGGAAGCCGGAAAACCGGTGCTTGGGGTGTGCAACGGGTTTCAAATTTTGCTTGAAGCCGGCTTGCTTCCTGGGGCGATGCGCCGCAACCAAGGGTTGAAATTCATTTGCCGGCCGGTGCAGCTTGTCGTGGAAAACAATGAAACGATGTTTACCTCTGCCTATGACAAGGGCGAAGTGATTACCATTCCGATCGCCCATGGTGAAGGGAATTATTATTGCGACGAACAAACGCTAAAGCGCCTTGTCGAAAACCGGCAAATCGTCTTCCGCTACCATGGGGAAAACCCGAACGGCAGCTTGGCGGAGATCGCCGGCATTGTCAACGAGCGAGGCAACGTGCTCGGCATGATGCCGCATCCGGAGCGGGCGGTCGACGCTTTGCTTGGCAGCGCGGACGGATTGAAGCTATTTCGATCGATCGTCAATTATTGGAGGGAGACGCATGTCGTTACTGCTTGAGCCGAGCGCGGCGATGATCAAAGAACAAAAGCTGTACCGCGAGATGGGGTTAACAGACGAAGAATTTGCCCGCATTGAAGCGATGCTGGGGAGGTTGCCGAACTATACGGAAACCGGCATTTTTGCCGTCATGTGGTCGGAGCATTGCAGCTACAAAAACTCGAAGCCGGTGCTGAAAAAATTCCCGACTGATGGCCCACATGTGCTGCAAGGGCCGGGCGAGGGTGCCGGCATTGTCGATATCGGCGACGGGCTGGCGGTGGCGTTTAAAATCGAAAGCCATAATCACCCGTCGGCGATCGAGCCGTACCAAGGAGCGGCGACCGGGGTCGGCGGCATCATCCGCGACGTCTTTTCGATGGGGGCGCGGCCGATTGCGCTGCTTAACTCGCTTCGATTTGGCGAATTGACGTCGCCGCGCGTCAACTATTTGTTTGAACACGTCGTCGCCGGGATCGCCGGGTATGGCAACTGCGTCGGCATCCCGACCGTCGGCGGCGAGGTGCAGTTCGATCCGGCGTATGAAGGCAATCCATTGGTCAACGCCATGTGCGTTGGGATCATCCGCCATAAGGACATTCAGCGCGGCATCGCGACCGGGGTTGGGAATACGGTCATGTACGTCGGGGCGAAAACGGGCCGCGACGGCATCCACGGGGCGACGTTTGCCTCTGAGGAATTAAGCGAGCAATCGGAAGCGAAGCGTCCGGCCGTGCAAGTCGGCGACCCGTTTATGGAAAAACTGCTGCTTGAGGCGTGTCTTGAAGCAGTCAAGTCCGATGCGTTAGTCGGCATTCAAGATATGGGCGCCGCTGGGCTTACGAGCTCGTCGGCCGAGATGGCGAGCAAAGGCGGCTTCGGCATTGAAATGAATTTGGATCTTGTTCCGCAGCGCGAGGCGGGCATGACGCCGTATGAAATGATGTTGTCCGAATCGCAGGAGCGGATGCTGCTTGTCGTCAAGCAAGGACGGGAAGAGCAAATCGCTGCGATTTTTGCGAAATATGGCCTCGAGGCAAAAGCGATCGGCAAAGTAACCGATGATCAAATGCTTCGTCTGTTTTTCCGCGGCGAGGCGGCGGCAGAAATTCCGGTTGATGCGTTGGCGAAAGACGCGCCGGTGTATCATCAACCATCGGCGGAGCCGGCTTATTACCGTGAGTTTCAAGCGATGCCGCCGTATATTCCGCACATTGAAGATTACAATCAAACATTGCTCGCGCTGCTCGCCCAGCCGACGATCGCCAGCAAGGAATGGGTGTATGACCAGTACGACTATATGGTGCGGACGAATACGGTTGTCGCTCCGGGATCGGACGCGGCTGTCGTGCGCATCCGCGGCACGAATAAGGCGCTCGCGCTGACCACCGACTGCAACTCGCGCTATGTGTATTTGGATCCGGAAACAGGAGGGAAAATCGCGGTCGCCGAGGCGGCGCGCAATGTCGTCTGTTCCGGAGCGACGCCGCTCGCCATTACCGACTGCCTCAACTTCGGCAGCCCGGAAAAGCCGGATATTTTCTGGCAGCTGGAGAAAGCGGTTGACGGGATGAGCGAAGCGTGCCGGGCGCTTGAGACGCCGGTCGTGAGCGGCAACGTCTCGCTTTACAATGAAACGAACGGCGAGGCGGTGTACCCGACGCCGGTTGTCGGCATGGTCGGCCTGATCGAAGACCTTTCCCATATCACGACGCAATCGTTTAAGCAAGCAGGTGACTTGATTTACGTGATCGGCGAGGCGAAGCCGGAGTTTGGCGGCAGCGAGCTGCAAAAGTTTCTAGAAGGCCGCATTTTCGGAAAAGCGCCGGAAATTGATTTGAAAGTGGAAGCAAGCCGCCAGCGCCAGCTGCTTGCGGCGATTCGCGCGGGGGTGGTGGCGTCCGCGCATGATGTGGCTGAAGGGGGCTTAGCCGTTGCGCTTGCCGAGTGTGTCATGGGGACTTCAGGGCTTGGCGCGAAGGTGACGATCCGCGGTGATCTCGTCAGTGAACTGTTCAGCGAAACGCAGTCTCGTTTTGTCGTTTCGGTGAAAAAGGAACATCAAGAAACGTTTGAGCGGCTTGTAGAAGCGAAACGGATCGGGGAAGTGACGGATGACGGCACATTCACCGTGAACGGGGAGCAGGGGGAAACGATCATCCGCCTTTCGGTTGACGATATGCGAAACGTCTGGAAAGGGGCCATTCCATGCTTGCTGAAATCAAAGGATTGAACGAGGAGTGCGGCATTTTCGGCATTTGGGGGCATGAAGACGCCGCCCGGCTCACATACTACGGCCTTCACAGCTTGCAGCACCGTGGGCAGGAAGGGGCCGGCATCGTGGTGGCGGGCGGCGGAAACTTGTCTGGCCATAAAGGGCTTGGCTTGGTGACGGACGTGTTTCAAAGCGGGACGCTCGATGCGCTTTGCGGCTCGGCGGCGATCGGCCATGTCCGCTATTCGACGGCGGGTGGGGGCGGCTATGAAAACGTTCAGCCGCTCTTATTCCGCTCGCAAACCGGTGCGATGGCGCTCGCCCATAACGGCAACTTGACGAACGCCATTGAGCTGAAGCTTGCACTCGAAGGGCAAGGAAGCATTTTTCAGACGACATCGGATACGGAAGTGTTCGCCCATCTCATTCGCCGCAGCCAAGCGCCGACGTTTGTCGGGCAAATGAAAGAGGCGCTCAGCCAGATCGAAGGGGCGTTTGCGTTTTTGTTGCTGACGGAAACGGCGCTGTATGCGGCGCTTGACCCGCACGGGTTTCGGCCGCTGTCGCTCGGCCGGCTCGGCTCGGCGTATGTCGTCGCCTCGGAAACGTGCGCATTTGATGTCATCGGCGCCACATATGAGCGAGAAGTGTCGCCAGGGGAATTGCTTATCATCAGCGGCGAAGGGGTGCGTTCGGAACGGTTCGCTCCGGAGCGGCCGCGGTCGATTTGCAGCATGGAATACATTTATTTCGCTCGTCCGAACAGCCATGTCGACGGCATCAATGTCCACACGGCCCGAAAAAACTTAGGAAAGCGGCTCGCCTTGGAAGCGCCGGCCGAAGCCGACATTGTCACCGGCGTGCCGGACTCAAGCATTTCGGTTGCCATCGGTTACGCTGAGGCGAGCGGCATTCCATACGAATTGGGCTTGATTAAAAACCGATATGTCGGCCGGACGTTCATCCAGCCGTCGCAGGCGTTGCGCGAGCAAGGAGTGAAAATGAAGCTGTCGCCGGTGCGCGGGGTTGTGGCCGGCAAGCGGGTCGTGATGGTGGATGATTCGATCGTGCGTGGGACGACGAGCCGGCGCATTGTCGCGATGCTCCGCGAAGCCGGGGCGGTTGAAGTGCACGTGCGCATCAGCGCGCCGCCGATCACCCATCCTTGCTTTTACGGCATTGATACGTCGTCCAAGGAAGAACTGATTGCAGCGAAACATACGGTCGAAGACATCCGCCGCTTAATCGGCGCCGATTCGCTGGCGTTTCTTAGCCAAGAAGGGCTGCTGGCAGCGATTGGCCGTCCGGAAGGCGCACCGCAGCGCGGACAATGTTTGGCGTGCTTCACCGGCCAATATCCAACCCGGATCAGCCCAATCGCCCAGCCGTGCATGACAGTCAAATGACAGGCAGCTCTGCGGAGCGGGCAATGAATACCGTGGCGCGCTGCTATTGGGGGAAAATAGCGGCCGTCAAGGCGTGCGCTTGTTCGAGCGCAGCGGGCGGAGAAAAGGGGGATTCATGTGGCAAAAGCATACAAACAAGCAGGGGTCGACATTGAGGCCGGTTATCAGGCCGTCGCCCTGATGAAAGAGCACGTGCAAAAAACGATGCGGCCGGAAGTGTTGGGCGGAATCGGCGGGTTTGGCGGCTTGTTTGATTTATCGGCGCTTGGTTATCGTCAGCCGGTGCTCATCGCCGGCACGGATGGCGTCGGGACAAAGCTGAAATTGGCGTTTTTGCTTGACCGGCACGATACGATCGGCATTGACTGTGTGGCGATGTGTGTCAATGACATCGCTGTCCAAGGAGCGGAACCGCTCTTTTTCCTTGACTATATCGCTTGTGGCAAAGCGGTGCCGGAGAAAATCGCCGCCATCGTCAAGGGGGTGGCTGACGGCTGCGTCGAAGCTGGCTGCGCCTTGATCGGCGGGGAAACGGCGGAAATGCCAAGCATGTACGCGGAAGACGAGTACGATTTGGCCGGGTTTGCCGTCGGCATTGCCGAAAAAGAGCGGTTGGTGACGGGGCAAACGATCCAAGCAGGCGATGTGTTGATTGGCCTTCCATCAAGCGGTTTGCACAGCAACGGCTACTCGCTTGTGCGCCGCATCGTGTTCGAGCAGGCGAAGTTGGAGCTTGACCGCATTTACGAGCCGCTTGATGTTCCGCTCGGCGAGGAGTTGTTGAAGCCGACGCGCATTTACGCGAAACAGTTGCGCTCTGTGCGTGAGCGGTTTACGATCAAAGGGATGGCGCATATTACCGGCGGCGGGTGGATCGAAAACGTTCCGCGCATGCTGCCTTCGGGGCTTGGCGCGCGCATTCAGCTCGGTTCATGGCCGGTGCTGCCGATTTTTGAGCTTCTGCGTAAAATGGGTCGTCTGGAAGAGCAAGAGATGTTTTCTGTCTTTAATATGGGCATTGGCCTCGTGCTCGCCGTCAGCTCGGAAACGGCGGCGCCGCTTGTCAAATGGTTGGACGAACAAGGAGAGCCGGCCTACATCATTGGCGAAGTGACAAAAGGAGCGGGTGTGTCGTTTACCGGAGGGGACAAAGCATGAAGCGATTGGCCGTGTTTGCCTCCGGAAGCGGAACGAATTTTCAGGCGCTCGTCGATGCGGCGAAGCGCGGCGAGCTGCCGGCGGACATCGCCCTGCTTGTCTGCGATCGGCCGGGCGCCAAGGTCATCGAACGAGCGGGGCGCGAACACGTGCCGGTGTTCGTGTTTTCCCCAAAAGACTACCCGTCGAAAGCGGCGTTTGAGAGCGAGATTTTGCGTAAGTTAAAGGAACGGCAAGTTGAATGGATCGCGTTGGCCGGCTACATGCGCTTGATCGGGCCGACCTTGCTTTCCGCCTATGAAGGGAAAATCGTCAACATTCATCCGTCGCTGTTGCCGGCGTTTCCGGGCAAAGACGCCATCGGCCAAGCGTATCGGGCGGGCGTGTCGGAAACGGGCGTCACCATCCATTATGTCGATGAAGGGATGGACACCGGACCGGTCATCGCCCAGCGCGCTGTTCCGATCGTGCCGGGAGAGCCGATCGAAGCGCTTGAGGCGCGCATTCATGCGGTCGAACATGAGCTATATCCGGCGGTATTGCGCATGCTGCTAGGGGAAGCGGAACAACAAGAAGAAAGGATCGAAAACGATGGCAGTGAAACGAGCATTAATCAGCGTGTCTAATAAAGAAGGGATCATTTCGTTTGCCAAACAGCTCGCTGAACTCGGCGTCGAGATCATTTCGACCGGCGGGACGAAACGGGCGCTTGAGGAAGCAGGCGTTCCCGTCATTTCGATTTCCGATGTCACCGGGTTTCCGGAAATTTTAGACGGGCGCGTCAAAACGCTGCATCCGGCCATTCACGGCGGCATTTTGGCGGTGCGCAGCGATGAGCACCACCAAGCGGCGCTTGCGGAGCATGGCATTCGCCCGATCGATTTGGTCGTTGTCAACTTGTATCCGTTCCAACAGACGATCGCGAAGCCGGACGTGACGCTGGCTGAGGCGATTGAAAACATCGATATCGGCGGTCCGACGATGGTGCGCGCCGCAGCGAAAAACTATGCCGATGTCGCCATCGTCGTCGATCCAGCCGATTACCGAACGGTCATCGAGGAGCTGAAAACAACCGGATCGATCCAAGCGGAAACGCGGCAAAAATTGGCGGCGAAAGCGTTCCGCCATACGGCGGCATATGACGCTATGATTGCCGAGTATTTAACAAACCTCGCTGGAGAGGACTACCCGGAAACGCTCACTATCACGTACACGAAAAAACAATCATTGCGCTATGGAGAGAATCCGCATCAATCGGCGGCGTTTTACGCCAAACCGCTCGGTGCAGCGTTCTCGATGGCCAACGCAGTACAGCTGCACGGAAAAGAGCTATCGTACAACAACATTAACGATGCCAATGCGGCCATCAATCTTATCCGCGAGTTTCAGGAGCCGGCCGTAGCGGCGATCAAACATATGAACCCGTGCGGCGTCGGTGTCGGCGCGACGCTTCTTGAGGCGTTTACGAAAGCGTACGAGGCCGATCCGGTGTCCATTTTTGGTGGCATTATCGCCGTGAATCGGGAAGTGGACAAAGAAACGGCCGAACGGATGCATGACATCTTTTTGGAAATCGTCATCGCGCCATCGTTTAGTGACGAAGCGCTCGCCATTTTGATGCAAAAGAAAAATATCCGTCTGTTGACGCTTGATTTCACGGCGCCCGACGGTAAGGAAAAAACGCTCGTTTCGGTCAACGGCGGCGTGCTCGTCCAAGCTGCCGATACGTATACGCTTGCGGACGCCAAATGGCATGTCGTCACGAAGCGCGAGCCGACCGAAAAAGAGCGCGAACAGCTTCGTTTTGCGTGGAACGTTGTGAAGCATGTCAAATCCAACGCCATTGTGCTGGCGAAAAACGGCATGACCGTTGGCGTTGGCGCCGGACAAATGAACCGGGTCGGCGCGGCGAAGATCGCCATTGAACAAGCCGGGGAGCAGGCGGCAGGCGCGGTGCTCGCTTCCGACGCCTTTTTCCCGATGGACGACACCGTAGAAGCGGCGGCAAAAGCCGGCATTACGGCCATCATCCAGCCGGGCGGCTCGATTCGTGACGCCGATTCGATCCGCAAAGCGGATGAGTATGGCATTGCCATGGTGTTTACCGGCGTCCGCCATTTTAAACATTAAACGGCGGCAAAAGGGGAGGGAGACGATGAACGTTCTCGTAGTCGGACGCGGCGGGCGCGAGCATGCCATCGCTTGGAAGGCGGCGCAAAGCCCGCTTGTTGGAAAACTGTATGCCGCGCCGGGCAACCCGGGCATCGGGGAAGTCGCGGAGCTCGTCGACATTGATGAACTCGATTTTGACGCGCTTGTTCAGTTTGCGAAACAAAACAAGATTGATTTGACGATTGTCGGGCCGGAAGCGCCGCTGGCCGCCGGCATTGCCGACCGCTTTATGGCGGAAGGGCTACGCCTATTCGGCCCGAGCCAAGCGGCGGCGCTCATTGAAGGAAGCAAAGCGTTCGCGAAAGGGCTTATGAAAACATACGGCATCCCGACGGCGGACCATGCGACGTTTTCCTCATATGAACAAGCGAAAGCGTATATTGAGGAAAAAGGAGCGCCGATCGTCATTAAAGCGGATGGGCTGGCCGCCGGAAAAGGCGTCACTGTCGCCCAAACAGTGGAAGAGGCGCTGGCCGCAGCGAAGGCCGCGCTTGTCGACGGACAATTCGGTGCCGCCGGCAGCCAAGTCGTGGTCGAGGAGTATTTGGAAGGCGAAGAATTTTCGTTTATGGCGTTTGTAAACGGCGAGAAAGTGTACCCGCTCGCCATCGCCCAAGACCATAAACGGGCGTACGACGGGGACGAAGGGCCGAACACCGGAGGGATGGGAGCGTATTCGCCCGTGCCGCAAATATCCGCCGATACGGTCCAAATCGCTTTGGAGACGATTTTGCGTCCGACCGCCCAAGCGTTAGTGACCGAAGGACGGCCGTTTACCGGCGTCCTGTATGCCGGGTTGATCTCCACTTCAGCCGGGCCGAAAGTGATCGAATTTAACGCCCGGTTCGGCGATCCGGAGGCGCAAGTCGTGCTGCCGCGTTTAAAAACCGATTTGCTTCAGGCGATCTTGGCGGTGATGGACGGAAAAGAACTGGAGCTCGAGTGGACGGATGAAGCGGTGCTTGGCGTTGTGCTGGCGGCGAAAGGCTATCCGGGCGCTTACGAACGCGGAGCGGCCATCCGCGGACTCGAGCGGCTCGCTCCGGATGCATTGTTGTTCCACGCCGGCACGAAGCGCGAAGATGGAACGCTTTACACAAACGGCGGCCGCGTCCTGCTGCTGGCGGCCAAAGGGGCGACGCTCGCTGAGGCGAAGGAAAAAGCGTACGAGCAATTGGCGGCGATTGACTGCGCCGGCTTGTTTTACCGCCGCGACATCGGTCGGCGCGCTATCGAACGCGCCTCCGCCGCAAATACACATACGACAGGGCGATAATGCCGCCGATTAACATTGCCAACACAAACGACATATCGGTCATATATTCCAGCAACATGGTGATCCACTCCTTTGGATGGAAGGTGTCCTAGGCGCGGGACACCTTTTTCTCGCCCTAATCATGAGTTTTTCTAGAAGGCCGGTGATTTAAGGGAGCAAGCCGCTGATCAAGCCCGTTTTTCAAATAGAAAAGCCTCGTCGCATCACGATCACCTTTCAAACGATCCCCCATTGCTCAAAAGAAACAACCGTTTTTCACCAGCCTTCTAGGGCCTTTCAACAGCAACCGATCAGCCCGGCGCTGCCGAGAAAGAGGGGGAACGATGAGGGACAGCGGCCATCGTTGCTGTCCCAAGCTCTTGCGTATCGATGCGTCGCTGTCATGTTTATGTTGGGTTGATGACAGTTTCTGTTTCCTCATTAAGCAGCTGCCGGCGCTGCATATTCTCCACTAACGCAGTGACAGGGCAAAAACGAGTGATGCCTTCCCCGACTTTCATCGCCCCAAGCAAGATGGCCCACAAATAGGAGGTGCACCATGGGCGGCGGGCGAAGCGGGCGGCCCCCCAAGCGACAACAGTCAACCCAAGGGTAATGCGAATGAGCGCATTGACAATGCCGATATTCGCCATCGTTGAATCCCTCCTTTCATCTTTCGTATTGTGAAAATGATTTTTGTGCGTTAAAATGATTACATGGAACGATTAGGAAACAAGGGACGGGGTGTCAATGAGCGAACAACGTTACCGATGGAAAGGCAGCGAGCTGCGCGAACAAGCAGCGGTGATTGATGGCAAACAATCGCCGACCAAAGTGTTAGTCAACGCCACGTATTTGCATTCGTATTTCCGCGAATGGGTGAAAGGGAATATATGGATTCATGGCGACCGTATCGTGTATGCCGGTGATCGGCTTCCCGACCGCGTTGATCCGTCATGTGAGACGGTTGACTGCCGCGGATATGTGCTCGTCCCGGGCTACATGGAGCCGCATGTTCATCCATTTCAATTATATAATCCCCATTCGTTTGCCTATTATGCGGCCTTGTACGGAACGACGACGCTGGTGAACGATAACTTGTTTTTGCTTTTACAGCTGAAAGACGAACAATCGCTTTTATTTTTGCAAAAAATGAATGCGCTTCCAACGTCGATGTATTGGTGGTGTCGGTTCGACGGACAGACAGAGCTTGAACGCGAGGAGGAGACACTGTCCAACGCCCGGATCAAATGGTGGCTTGACCAAGAAAGCGTGCTTCAGGGTGGAGAGCTGACTTCATGGCCAAAAGTGATCGGCGGGGATGACATCATCTTGTACTGGATGCAGGAAGCGAAGCGGCGGCGGCGCAAAATCGAAGGACATTTTCCCGGAGCATCGGAAAAAACGCTCGTCAAAATGGCGCTCTTTGGCGCCGATGGCGATCATGAGGCGATGACCGGGAAAGAAGTGCGTCTGCGCCTTTGGCACGGCTATACCGTCACCCTCCGCCATTCTTCCATTCGCCCGGACTTGCCGGTGCTGCTTGAGGAGATGAAGGCACTCGGGCTTGAGCGTTATGACCAATGCCTGCTTACAACGGACGGTTCGCCGCCATCGTTTTACGAGCACGGGGTGATCGACCGGCTCATTCGCATGGCGATCGAACACGGCGTACCTGTGATCGATGCGTATGCAATGGCGACCATCAACGTCGCCCGTCACTATGGAATCGAGCATCTCCACGGCAGCATCGCCACCGGCCGGATTGCGCATATTAACTTTTTGCGCTCCGCCCATGACCCGACGCCGGTGCAAGTGCTGGCGAAAGGCCAATGGGTCAAGCGCGAGGGCGAAGAGCCTAGCATATGGCCAGCACCGGACTGGGGGCAATTAGGTCTCGGGTCTCTCTTGTTGTCGTGGGAGATTGACGGAGACGATTTGCAAGTGTCGATGCCGATGGGGCTGCGCATGGAAAATGCGGTCATTTTAAAGCCGTATTCGGTGTCGATCGATACAACGCGCGACCATCTTGGCCATGATCACGACGAATGTTTTTTAGTGCTGCTTGATCGCCGCGGTCGCTGGCGCGTCAATACGATGCTGAAAGGATTCGCGACAGCGCTTGGCGGCTTGGCGAGCTCCTACTCCAACACGGGCGATCTGCTTCTGATCGGCAAACATAAAGAAGACATGATGCTTGCATTCCAACGCATGAAGGAACTGGGCGGCGGCATAGTGCTTGCCGAACGCGGGAACGTTGTCTTTGAGCTTCCGCTTCCGTTGGCCGGCATGGTGTCCCCGCTCGAGATGAGGACACTGATCGCCGAAGAGCGCGCGTTCGTTCGCCTTATGCGCGAGCGGGGGTATCGCTTCGAAGATCCGGTGTATTCATTGTTTTTCCTGCAATCGACCCATTTGCCGTACGTTCGGATTACGCAACGGGGCATTTATGATGTGATGCACAAAACGGTACTCTTTCCTTCGATAATGCGGTAAAATAAAAAAGAAAAAGGTTGTGTGTCCATTGAAACGTTGGCTGTTCATCATCGGGTGCACGGCGCTTTTGCTCGGTGGCTGCACGACGGAACGAGAGCAGAAACAAGCAAAACAAGCCGAGCCACCAGCTTCTTCGCTGACAGAACCATCCGCGCCTGCGGCCGAGGAAAAACAACGATTTCCGCTCACCGGATTGCCGGCTCATGAAGATTCCCAACAGCGGGTGGTCGGCGTCATGATCAACAACCATCCGAAAGCCCGGCCGCAATCAGGGCTAAGCAAGGCCGATATCGTGTATGAAGTGCTTGCTGAAGGCGACATCACTCGCTTTTTAGCTCTTTATCAGAGCGAACGGCCCGAGCGGGTGGGACCGGTGCGAAGCGCACGTGATTACTATATTGACTTGAGCGAAGGCTACCATGCACTGTATGTATGCCACGGCTGGAGCCCAGAAGCGAAAGCACGTCTTGAAGGAGGCGGCATCGACTATTTGAACGGTCTGTTTTACGACGGTACGCTGTTTCACCGCGTTTCGTTCCGCAAGGCGCCGCACAACTCGTACATTACATTCGCCAACATTGAAAAAGGGGCTAAACAAAACGGATACGCGTGGACGGACGAGGTCGCCCCGCTGCCGTTTCGCGATGACGAGCCCCGCGGCGAGCAGGCCGGGACGATTCACATCGCTTATTCGCGTCAGGCGTATGCCCAGGTGGAATACCGGTATGTACCGGAGCAAAAAGGATATGCTCGATCCAGCGGCGGCGAGCAGACGATCGATTATGATACGCATGAGCCGATTGTCGTGCAAAACGTGCTGATCGTCGCCGCCCGCCATCACGTCGTCGATCACTACGGGCGGCGCGCCATCGATTTGGCGGCAGGCGGCCAAGGCTATTTGTTGCAACATGGCGTTATCCAGCCGATCGAATGGAAAAACATTGATGGGCGGCTGCTGCCGTACCGCGACGGGCGGCCAGTCGGATTTGTGCCCGGGAAGACATGGATCAATATTGTTCCGACGCTGGACATTGTCCACTGGAAATAAAGCAACAATGGCGGGGCCCGCCTAGCGGTGGGGTGGAGCAAAGAGGAAAGCCACTCGGCCCGATCCGCTCGCCCTCACAACAGATTCGGGGCCGGTTAGAGAAAAACGAGGCACGTTGCGCGGCGGCGGGAACGTCCCCGTCTCAAGCAAAGGAGGAAGACAAGGATGCAAATTGACAAACTGCGCGGCAGAGAGCTGGATCAGTTGTTTAAAGCGATTTTGTCGTTGCGCGATGTAGAAGAGTGTTACCGCTTTTTTGATGATTTATGCACGGTGAACGAAATTCAGGCGCTCGCCCAGCGGCTGGAAGTCGCTCGCATGCTGCGCGAAGGGTATACGTACCATAAAATCGAAACGGAAACCGGAGCGAGCACGGCGACGATCTCGCGCGTCAAGCGCTGCCTTAATTACGGCAACGATGCTTATGCCATGGCGCTTGACCGCATCAAAGAGGAAGAACGTCAAGAGGCAAGCGAACCGATCATCGACTGAGGCCAAAAGGAGGTTCCTTCCATTTGCAAAGGAACTCCTTTTCTTTTTGCGGATTTGTTATAATGAAACAATGGAGACGGAGTGGAGGGGATTTTGCGATGGAAGAGATTCGCGCCTGGCGCCATGTGTTCAAACTCGACCCGAACAAACCGATCGATGACGAGCGCCTAGAGCGTCTTTGTGAGTCGGGAACGGATGCTGTCATCGTCGGCGGCACGGACGGGGTGACGATCGATGGGGTGCTCGACTTATTGGCCCGCGTCCGCCGCTTTTCGGTGCTGTGTGCGCTTGAGGTCACGGATGTCGAGGCGCTAACGCCGGGATTTGATGTGTATTTGATTCCGATCGTTTTGAACAGCCGGCGAACGGAATGGATCATCGGCCGTCATCACGAGGCGATGAAGCGATACGGCGATGTGATGAACGGAGAGGAATTGGTTGCCGAAGGCTATTGCATTGTCAACCGTGAATGCAAAGCAGCAAAGCTGACAGAGGCTGATGCAGCGCTCGCTGACGAGGATGTCGTGGCGTATGCTCGTCTCGCCGAACAGCTGTATCGGCTGCCGATTTTTTATCTCGAATACAGCGGAACGTACGGAGACCCCGCTTTAGTGGACAAAGTCAAACGGGTGCTTAGCCGCGCGCAGCTCGTCTATGGCGGTGGCATCACGACGCCGGAACAGGCGGCGGAAATGGCTCGCTATGCCGATACAGTTGTCGTTGGCAACGCCATTTACGAGTCATTCGAAAACGCGTTGGCCACGGTGGCAGCCGTCCAACAGATGGCAGACCGGCGTAAGTTCGGCGCCGGAACATAGAACTTATGTTTGTTGGTGGTGGAAACGATGAATTTTTTATCGGAAAAGCTGCTTGCTCATTTAAATAAGGAGCAGCAAGAAGCTGTCAAAACGACGGAAGGGCCGTTGCTCATCATGGCGGGAGCGGGGAGCGGAAAAACGCGCGTGCTGACGCACCGGATCGCCTATTTGATGGCCGAGAAACAGGTGGCGCCGTGGAATATTTTGGCCATTACGTTTACGAACAAAGCGGCGCGCGAAATGAAGGAGCGAGTGCAGGCGCTGTTGGGCGGGGCGGCGGAAGACGTATGGATTTCGACGTTTCACTCGATGTGCGTCCGCGTGTTGCGCCGCGACATTGACCGCATCGGCATCAACCGCAATTTTTCCATCCTCGACCCGACCGATCAGCTTTCGGTCATCAAAGCGATTTTGAAAGACAAAAATATCGATCCGAAAAAATGGGAGCCGCGGACGATTTTAGGCACGATCAGCGCAGCGAAAAACGATTTGCTCGCGCCGGAACAATTCGCGAAGCGGGCGTCGACGTATTATGAAACGGTCGTGAGCGACGTGTATCAAGAGTATCAACAACGCCTTCTCCGCAACCATTCGCTCGACTTCGACGATTTGATCATGACGACGATCCAGCTGTTTGACCGCGTGCCGGATGTGCTTCAATATTACCAGTATAAATTCCAGTACATTCACATTGATGAGTACCAAGATACGAACCGCGCCCAATATACACTGGTGAAAAAGCTCGCTGCACGGTTCCAAAACATTTGCGCCGTCGGCGATGCCGACCAGTCGATTTACCGGTGGCGCGGGGCGGATATTCGCAACATCTTGTCATTTGAACGCGATTATCCAAACGCGAAAGTGATTTTGCTTGAGCAAAACTACCGTTCGACGAAGCGGATTTTGCAAGCGGCAAACGAAGTCATCGCTCATAACGTCAATCGCAAGCCGAAGCGGTTGTGGACGGAAAATCCGGAAGGGAAGCCGATCACGTATTATGAGGCGATGAACGAAGTCGATGAAGCGCGGTTTGTCGCCGACCGCATTCAAGAGGCGGTCGAACAGGAAGGGCGGCGCTACCGCGATTTTGCCGTGTTGTATCGGACGAATGCGCAGTCGCGCGTCATCGAGGAAGTGTTTTTGAAAGCCAATATTCCGTATCAAATCGTCGGCGGCTTAAAGTTCTATGACCGGAAAGAAATCAAAGACATCCTCGCTTACTTGCGCGTCATCGCCAATCCTGATGACGATTTGAGCTTGCTGCGCATCATCAACGTGCCAAAGCGCGGCATCGGAGCGTCGACGATCGACAAGCTCGTCCGCTATGCGGTGGAGCATGGGCTGTCGGTGTTTGCCGCGCTCGGTGAACTGGAGATGATCGGATTCAGCGCCAAAACAGCCGGAGCGCTCGCCGCCTTCCGCGCCCAGCTGGAGCAATGGACGCAGCTGCAGGAATACGTTTCTGTGACCGAGCTCGTCGAAGAAGTGCTCGATCGGTCCGGCTATCGCGCGATGCTGGAGGAGGAGCGGACGATTGAGGCGCAAAGCCGGCTTGAGAACTTGGACGAATTTTTGTCGGTGACAAAGCATTTTGAAAATGTCAGCGATGATAAGTCGCTCATCGCCTTTTTGACCGACTTGGCGCTTGTTTCCGATTTGGACGAGCTCAACGGCAGCGACCAAGCGGCAGAAGGGGATGCGGTTGTGTTCATGACACTTCATGCCGCCAAAGGGCTGGAGTTCCCGGTCGTCTTTTTGATCGGCATGGAAGAAGGCATTTTCCCGCATAACCGTTCGCTTAACGACGAAGATGAGATGGAAGAAGAGCGACGATTGGCGTATGTCGGCATCACTCGTGCCGAAGAAGAGCTCGTGTTGACGAGCGCGCAAATGCGGACGTTGTTCGGAAACATTCAGATGAATCCGCCTTCGCGTTTTTTAAACGAAATTCCACCGCATTTGCTAAAGGCGGCTGTCCCCCGGTCTGTGGCCGCACCGCGTCCGGCTGCTGCCCGCCCAGTCCATGGCGTTGTCGGAGGATGGAAAGTGGGCGACCGCGCCAACCATCGAAAGTGGGGAGTGGGCACGGTAGTCAGCGTTCGCGGCGACGGAGAAGATCAAGAGTTGGACATCGCGTTTCCAAGCCCGATTGGCGTCAAGCGGCTGCTTGCGAAGTTTGCGCCGATTGAGAAAGCATAGAAAGGAGAACCGGTGACGTATGGATCGCCAACAAGCCGAACAGCGCGCAGCCGAGCTGCGCGAGCTGCTCAACCGCTATGGCTACGAATATTACGTGCTGGATCGTCCATCTGTTCCAGACGCGGAGTATGACCGGTTGATGCAAGAGCTCATCGCCCTTGAGGAACAGTATCCGGAGCTAAAAACGAGCGATTCGCCGACTCAACGCATCGGCGGACCGCCGCTGGAGGCGTTTCGCAAGGTGACGCATCGCGTCCCGATGATGAGCTTAGCGAACGCGTTTCACGAAGGCGATTTGCGCGATTTTGACCGCCGCGTCCGCCAAGAAGTCGGCGAAGTGGCGTATGTGTGTGAATTAAAAATTGATGGTCTTGCCGTTTCGGTTCGCTATGAAGAAGGTTATTTCGTCCAGGGGGCGACGCGCGGCGACGGAACGACAGGGGAAGACATTACGGAAAATTTGAAGACGATCCGCTCGCTGCCGCTGCGTCTTAACGAACCGGTGTCGCTTGAGGCGCGCGGCGAGGCGTTTATGCCGAAAGCGTCGTTTCTGCGCCTGAATGAGGATCGGAAAGCGCGCGGCGAGGAGCTGTTCGCCAACCCGCGCAATGCTGCGGCCGGCTCGCTCCGCCAGCTCGACCCGAAAGTGGCGGCGTCGCGCCAGCTCGATTTGTTCGTTTACGGATTGGCTAATGCCGAAGAGCTTGGGATTGCGTCGCACAGCGAGGCGCTCGACTATTTGCAGTCGCTTGGGTTTAAAGTGAATCCCGAGCGGCGGCGCTGCGCCACGATCGAGGACGTGATCGCGTTTGTCAACGAGTGGCATGAAAAACGGCCACAGCTGCCGTACGAGATCGACGGCATCGTCATTAAAGTCGATTCGTTTGCGAAGCAGCGACAGCTTGGCACGACAGCCAAAAGCCCGCGCTGGGCGATCGCTTACAAGTTCCCAGCTGAAGAGGTCGTCACAACGCTGATCAGCATTGAAGTGAACGTCGGCCGCACCGGTGTTGTCACCCCGACGGCGATCCTCGAGCCGGTTCGCGTCGCCGGCACGACCGTGCAGCGCGCCACTCTTCATAACGAAGATTTTATCCGCGAAAAAGACATCCGTATTGGCGATGCCGTCATCATTAAAAAAGCGGGCGACATTATCCCGGAAGTCGTCGGTGTCGTTGCTGATCGGCGCGATGGGGATGAAGTGCCGTTTGTCATGCCAACGCATTGTCCGGAATGTCAAAGTGAGCTCGTCCGCCTGGAAGGAGAAGTGGCGCTCCGTTGCTTAAACCCGAACTGTCCGGCCCAGCTGCGCGAACGGCTCATCCATTTCGCCTCAAGGGCAGCGATGAACATTGAAGGGCTGGGGGAAAAAGTCGTCACCCAACTGTTTAACGCCGGTCTTGTCCACGATGTCGCCGACTTGTACCGGCTGACGAAAGAACAGCTTGTCGGTTTAGAGCGGATGGGTGAAAAATCGGCAGCCAATTTGCTGGCGGCGATTGAAGCGTCAAAGCAAAACTCGCTTGAGCGGCTGCTGTTTGGCCTCGGCATCCGCTACGTCGGAGCGAAGGCCGCCCAGCTGTTGGCCGAACATTTCGAAACGATGGAGCGGCTGGAGAAAGCGACGAAAGAGGAATTGATGGCCGTTCCGGAAATTGGCGAAAAAATGGCCGACTCGATCACCGCTTTCTTTTCTCAGCCGGAAGCGGTCGAGCTGTTGAATGAATTGCGCTCTTACGGTGTCAACATGGCATACAAAGGACCGAAGCGGGCGGTTGAGGTACCGGCAGACTCCGCTTTCGCCGGCAAAACGGTTGTTTTGACTGGAAAGCTGATGTCTATGTCGCGCAATGAGGCGAAAGAACAAATCGAGCGGCTCGGCGGACGCGTCACTGGCAGCGTCAGCCGCAGCACTGACATTGTCATCGCCGGCGACGACGCGGGGTCAAAGCTTGATAAAGCCCGACAATTGGGCATCGCCATTTGGGATGAACCACGATTTTTGCAAGCGATAAGCAGGAGGGAATCATGAGAAGAAATCCGATCATTCGCAGCGTCGGGGCTCACCGTCAAACGAAACGGGCGCGAAAGCAGCTGGCCGCCCTCGGGCTCGCCGCTGTCTGCCTGTTGTCTTCGTGCGCGCCCAAATTCAACGAAGGCGAGGAAGTAGTGCAGAATAAAGGAAACAAAGAGCAAGAAGCGGTGATTCCGAAATACAACATCTCAGATTCGTATTATCGAGTCGTGCTGCCGTTTAAACCGTCCGGGGCGCGCGGACACGTGGTCAACGACGTCAATACGCGCCTTGACGTCGACGAATTTGAGACAGGGCTGATGCGTCTGGCTTCCGAGCGGTTTTCGCCCGACGATTACTTGTTTCAAGAGGGGCAGTATTTAGACAGTGAAACGATCGATAAATGGCTTGCGCGCAAGAAAACAGACCGCCAGTTGAAAGCGGAAAAAATGAAACCGGAAGACAATATCGGCTTAAATCCGGCGATCAACGATACAGGGACGAACGAGCAAAAAAATACGCAGAGCCCCATTTATTTGGCAAGCATTTTGGAACATGATTATTTAGTCAAGGCGGGCAATGATAAAGTGAAGCTTGGCGGCGTTGCGATCGGCTTGGCGTTAAACTCTGTCCATTATTATTCAACCGAACAAGGTTATCCGCGCGAGGTCAAAATCAAAGACGATGTCATTGAACGGGAAGGCAAGCGAATCGCCGCCGAGGTGTTGAAGCGGCTGCGAAAGATCAAAGGGCTCGGCAGTGTGCCGATCACGATTGCCTTATACAAACAGGCGCCGCGCTCGTCTGTGACTCCGGGGCATTTTTTTGCTGTTACCTACGTCGATGAAGGAAGCAGCACGATTGATGATTGGGAGGCGGTGCATGAGGAATATTATTTATTCCCATCCGATGAAGCGGAAGAAAACCACCGTGACGATTGGCTAAAATTCAACAACTTTAAATCGGACGTGGAAGATTTCTTTCCGAACTACACTGGCATTGTGGGTCGAGGATTGTACGTCAATGACCAACTTCAGAAGCTGACGATCAACATAACAATGCCGTTTTACGGCAAGGCGGAAGTGATTGGCTTCACCCAATATGTGACCGGTTTGGTGATGGAAAAATTTCCGGATTACATCACCGTCAACGTCTACATCTCTTCAGCCGGCCAACCTGAAAGCCTCATCGTGCGCCAAGCGAAAGCAGATAAGCCGTTTGTGCATATTTATCAATAAGTTAGCCGGCCAACCGCGGGGCAGCATGAGGGTGTCCCAAAAATCGGGATACCCTCTCTCAACGTTATATATAGACACTAACCATCGCCTCCATACTGCTGTGTCTTTCTTGAGGGGAGATCGCCTTTTGGGTCATCCCCATGCTTTGTTGATGATGAACCATTGCTAAGCGAAGCACCGTCCTGCTCTGACTTGCATCAGCGATAGGATGTTTTGTGGATAGAACGCGTTGGAAAAGGTGGTGAAAAACCCCTGTTTGCCTTGATCGGTGATGGAACGTGTGAACATAGAGGCTGATGCAGTAAGCTTTTTCTACTTGAGAAATGATCCTAAGAAGCGGTGGCGCGAGTAAATCACAACTCTCCTAGGGGGCTGGTGATTTAAGGGACAAGCCGTTTATCAAGCCCGTTTCTCAAATAGAAAAGCCCTGTCGCATCAGGATCGCCTTTCAAATGTTCCCCCTTTGCTCAAGAGAAACAATCGTTTTTCACCAACCAT